>CALMIB010000184.1 GCA_937863945.1 uncultured Longilinea sp. | reverse complement strand
ATTGAAAAGATGGCATGCGGCGTTCCCGCAGCGGCCCAGAGCAACGGCAGCTCCATCAGATCTGCATCGATGAAAGTCATCAAGGGGTGCGCATGACCCAATGGGGGAACGCCGCCGATGGCAAAGCCGGTGTGTTCGCGCACAAACTCGCCGGTGGCCTTGACCACAAGTTGGCCAACCGCTTTTGCAAGGAGGTTCTCATCCACCCGGTTTGCGCCGCTGACCAGGGCCAAAATGGGCTCACCGGTTTGTGTTGCGGTGAAAACTAATGATTTCACGATCTGCCGCAATTCACAACCGGCAGCGTCCGCGGCTTCCTGAGCGGTGCGGGTGGAACTGACGAGCTCCAGGATGTTGCAATGAAATCCACGTTCCTGGATGGCTTGCTGCACACGTTTTGCGCTGGGACTCAGGTTTGTTTCCATATCTGCTCCTGATGGAAGGATGTACCCAGTAGATCGAATTATATCCGGAGAAGCTGGTGCTATGTTAAACTAAAGAGAAATTGTTTGTTACGAGGGTAATGGCATGCGTTTTGTTCGATTTCAAGCTGGAAGCGATCTTCCACGCTTTGGCTGGGTTTATGAGGATAAAATCGGGCCGGTTGACGGCTCGATCTTCGATGAATATCGCCGTCAGGAAGCCACGCTGCCGTTAGATACTGTACGCCTGTTGGCGCCGGTTGTCCCGAGCAAAATCATCTGCATTGGTCATAATTACGTTGAACGTGCGCATGAACAGGGTGAGGATGTGCCGGATATTCCGTTGCTGTTCTTAAAACCACCTTCTTCCGTCATCGGTACCGGCGCGGTCATCGAAATTCCCCCGCAAAGCCACCAGGTGGAACACGAGGCGGAGCTGGCCGTCGTGATTGGCAGGGAGGGCCGCTGGATTCCCCTGGACAAGGTGAAGGAGCACATACTGGGATACACGATTGCCAACGACGTGACCGCTCGCGATCTGGAACAACGCGACGGGCAGTGGACGCGGGGCAAAGGGTTCGACACTTTTTGTCCCCTGGGGCCGTGGCTCGAAACCGATCTCGACCCCGCGGATGCGTTAATCCGCTGCCGGGTGGATGGCGAGATCCGGCAAATGGCATCCACCCGGGATATGGTATTCACCGTTCCCCAGTTGGTTGCATTTATTTCCTCCGTGATGCGCTTGATGCCGGGAGATGTGATTCTGACCGGCACGCCAGCCGGGATTGGCCCTTTGGAAGCTAATAACGTCGTGGAAATTTCCATCGAAGGCATTGGCAGCCTGATCAATCCGGTGCGGAATTCGGCCGCTGGTCAATAAACTTAATAAACTTACAAAACGGTTATAAAAACGGTTAGCGATTGACATTCACCTGCTAAACTGCTAAAATCTGGCTTAGATTTCGGTTATTTTTTGGCTTTATTCCTTAACAAAGCGGTTTGCACAATCAGCGGGGGGCAATTCCTCCAAAGGGCGGCGATGATCTGGACACTGAATTTGGTCGCTTTGCAGCAGTTTCTACTGTTGCGCGGTGTCTAAGGGAGCCTAATAGCGAAACCGACCGGGTATTTCGGCCGGTTTTTTTGTTTAATTCATCCGATTCAAGGTTTTTGGAGGCGGGGATGCAAG
>CALMIB010000183.1 GCA_937863945.1 uncultured Longilinea sp. | reverse complement strand
CAGGCGGGTGGGCAGGCCGGCCAGTTCGCCTGTGAGCTTCGCATAGTCGATGGAGACTTCCTGGTAGGCGCCGCCGACCTGGTGCAGCTTGTTGCGCACGGCTTTGACCGTTTCTTTGGCCTTGCGCCCCTTGGCCAGTTCCTGCGCGGCAATGCGCCGCACCAGACCGGGGTGGATGGCGCGGTACCTGGGTGAGGATTGCACTTCCGCGACCAGTGCCTCCAGCGCGGGATCGATCACAGCGCCCTCTGCTGGATGCGTTGGGTAAGCTGGGCCATAAAGCTCAGGTTGTGGATGGTCGCCAGCCGTAGGAACAGGCTGTCGTTCATTTTAAACAGGTGGTGTAAATACCCCGCCGAGTAGTTGCGGCAAACCGGGCAATCACAATACATCGATAGCGGCTGATTGGAACGGATGTGGCGTTCGTCGTTGATGTACAGGTAGCGCAGCCATTCGCCGGTCAAACCGCCATCCACGCCGGCCGGGTAGGTGAACGAGTACAGCCGGCCGTGGCGCGCGTCGCGGGTGGGCATGGCGCTGTCGAAAATGCCGTAACCCAGCTCCCAGCAGGCCAGCACGTTATAAGGGTGCCCGACGCCCAGCGCGTGCATGGGAAATTGCGGCGGCACCAGCGAGCGGGTGTAAGCCAGGATATCGGTCAGCAGGTTGCTGCTGGCGTCCAGCGGCCAACCGCCAAAGCCAAATCCATCGAAGCCGATCTCCAGCAGCGCTTCGGCGCACTGCCGGCGCAGCGCCGGTATGCCGCCGCCCTGGATGACGCCAAAAATGCGCGGGCGCTCGTCTTCTTCCAATTTTTTCTGCTGGAGCAGGCGGTTAAATTCGGCTTTGCAACGCCTGGCCCAACTGATGGTGCGTTCGACCGATTTGCGCTGCTCGGCTTCCGAAGCGTCCACGTGCGTGCAATCGTCCAGGCAGATGACCACGTCCGAGCCGTAGGCCACCTGGAGCTGGATGCATTTTTCCGGGCTGAGCTGATATTTCCGCTCCGAGGCTTCCGGTTGAAACGTGATGCCCTTCTCATCCATTTTGCCAAAGCGCGGGTTCTGACGGATGAGTGAATAGGCCTGAAAGCCGCCCGAATCGGTGATGATGGGGCGGTCCCAGGCGGCCATGCGGTGCAACCCGCCCAGCGATTGAATGGTCGAGGAGCCCGGGCGCTGCATGAGGTGGAAGGTGTTCATCACCACCGCCTGGATGCCGGCGCTGGCCAGATCGTTGGAATCGACCGTGCGCACCACGCCGAAGGTCGCATCCGGCAGATAAACCGGGAACTCCAGGGTTCCACGGGCAAGCTCCAGCTTGTTGGCAAACGGAGAAGTGTTCATCAGTCGAAATTATGCCCCAAGAACCGCGTGGGCGCAAGACGCAGAACCCATGCCTGTATTATAGAAAATTTGTGCTATAATCTTGACATCGTTACCGGTATGGATCCCCTGAGGAGGAATCAATGGACCTGCAACTTGACAATGCGTTGATTGAGACCATCGACCGCTGCAACCTGGCGTTTTTTGAAAACCAATCCCTGACTGCGCTGGAACGCTACGAACTGGTGCGCGGCATTGCCGCAAACGTTGAGTTCGCGACGGCCGCGCTGGGCGGAGAGGACCTGTTTCTGTTCACCGGCGAACGCCTGCGCACCCGCGCGGCGGCCAGCGCGATCCTGCTGGAAGAGAGCGCGCGGGCGTTGATCCTGCTGGATTCGCCCACGGTGGACGGCGTGATGGCGCTGGAAGAGGCACGCCGCCGTCTGGCGGGCAAGTGCTTTACCGATGGCTGCACGCTGGGCGAGTGCGCTCACGCGGCCGTGGGCTGGCTGCGCTACCTGGCGGTGACTGACCTGCCAGACACGGAACGCCGACTCGAGATCGGGCTGCGCCGGGTGAATGCCCTGCGCGATACCAACGGGCGCTGGAAGGGGTTGCCCTTTTATTACACATTGTTGATGCTCACCGAACTCGACTCGCCGCTGGCGCGGCGCGAATTGCGCTATGCCGCGCCGGCCTGTGAAAAGCTGGCCGGCATGCAACCCGGCAGCGAGCTTTTCGGCCAGCGCCGCCTGGCGGTGCTGGAACGGGTGCTGTGCCTGGTTTAATCGCTGGCTGACCGCGTATTGATTCGAGAAAAAACCACCCGCCGGATGAAAGCGGGTGGTTTTGTGCGCATACCAACTGGTAGCGTTATTCACCCATCAGGCAGACAAATTGATAGGCATCCAGCGTCAAATCGCCGGGCGGCAATTCCGCGCCGGTCACCCGGTCGGTGAAGTGGTAGCTCAAGCCATACAGGCGCAGCAGGTTGGCCGGGATGACCTGTTCCTGCTCGCTGAAGTTGGCCAGAATCAGCGCCTGCCCGCCCGCGTGCACGCGCAGGTAGCCCAGCACGCGCGATGACCCCGTATCCATGCCCTGCAGCAGCCCGTCAGCCAGCGCCGGGCAGTTCTTGCGCAGCGCGATCAGCCGTTGCAGACCCTGGTACACGCGTCCCTCGATGGTATGCGGATCACCGCGGCGCTGCATGCGCTGCCAGTCGGCGGCCGGGCGGTGTACCCAGCGGCTGTCGTTGAGTTTGCGCGGATCGTTGCGGTAAGTGTAATCGTTCAGCGTGCCGATCTCGTCGCCCAGGTAGAGCAGCGGGATGCCGCCGACGGTGAGGATGACCGCGTGGATCAGCAGGATGCGCCGCACGGCCAGTTCAACCTCGCGTTCGGTTTCTTCATTGATCGCTTTTTCCAGCCCGGCCAGGCTGGCGCACGTGCCGCTGATGCGGCAGTCGCCGGTTTTGGGGTTTTCCTGGAAGGGCAAGCCGCGGGCAAAGCTGCCGGCAAACCGTCCGGTGTAGAAATCATTCAGGAAACGGCGGTGGCCGTAGGCATCGATGCCCAGGCGGGCGGCATCTTCATCCGAAAAAGTCCAGCCAATGTCGTCGTGCACGCGCACGTAATTGACCCAGGCGCAGCCGGGCTTGAGCCTGTAGCGCTCGCGCAACGCGATATCCAGCAGGCGCACGTCGCGGGTGGCCAGGCTTTCCCACAGCAGCGCCATCAGCAGCGGATTGTAGGAGAGCTGACATTCCTCCGTCGAAATATAGCGCACCACGTCGTCGGGATGGACGATGGCCTCGGATTTGAACAGCAGGGCGGGGGCGGCGATGCGCGCGGCGGCGTTGAACGCCTGGATGATCTGGTGCGCCTCCGGCAGGTTCTCGCAGGAGGTGCCCATTTGTTTCCAGATGAAAGCCACCGCATCCAGGCGCAGCACTTCCACGCCGGCGTTGGCCAGCGCCAGCAATTCACCGGCCATGGCGTTAAACACCGCCGGATTGCGGTAGTTGAGATCCCACTGGTAGGAGTGGAAGGTGGTCCACACCCAGCGCTGCATGTCCTCGAAGTACGTGAAAGCGCCGGGATGCTCATCCGGGAAGATCTCGCGCAGCGTGCGTTCATAAGCATCGGGCATGGCGCGGTCGGCGAAGGTGAAATAGTAATCCAGGTATTCGGGGTCGCCGGCGCGCGCTTTGAGCGCCCACTCATGTTCGTTGGAGGTGTGATTGAAGACGAAATCCACCACCAGGCTGATACCGTTGGCGCGCAGCTCTTCCGCCAGGCTGGCCAGTTCGGCCATGCTGCCCAGGCGCGGGTCAACTTCGCGGTATGAGCTGATGGCGTAGCCGCCGTCGTTTTCACCTTCCGGAGCGCGAAAGAGCGGCATCAGGTGCAGGTAGGTGAGGCCCAACTCCTGGAAATAGGGAATTTTTTCGCGGATTCCATTGAGAGTCCCGGCGTACAGGTCCACGTAGCACACACCGCCCAACATGCGGTTGCTCTGGAACCAGGCCGGATCGGCTTCGCGGCGGGCATCCAGCGCTTTCAGCTCCGCGGAGCGCGCCATCCAGGCATCCGCCAGCGTGTAGAGCAGCGTTTCCAGGTGGTAGAAGAAATCGT
This sequence comes from uncultured Longilinea sp., assembly GCA_937863945.1. Taxonomy (GTDB): domain Bacteria; phylum Chloroflexota; class Anaerolineae; order Anaerolineales; family Anaerolineaceae; genus Longilinea. Next base: position 5,473 of record CALMIB010000183.1, on the reverse strand, counting down.
ACTGGCTCCCGTAGAGCGGCAGCAGCAGATGAAACAGACGCGCAAAGTTGGCCTGCAGGCGCGCCGTGAATAGACCCCATTCGGCGGGTTGCCGTTGGGCATAGCTCTGGCAGCGTTGGTTCAGGCGCGGCAGCAGGCGTTCGAGCGAGCGCGCCGCCGGGTCAACCGGGGCAGCCGGGATGTGGTTTTCCATAGATTTGCCTCGCTTGAAGCAGGGTCAGGGCAATTCCAGCCAGCGAAACTCGTAGGGCGCGAGCGTCAGGCGCAGCATGCCGTCCGCGGTGATGGTTTCTCCGTTCAGTAAATCCTTCAGCAGGCCGGATTTTGGCAGCGACATGGCAAACGGCTGGCCCTGGCCGGAGAGATTGTGGAGCACAAGCACGTTTTGTTGCGGGCTCTCGCGCAGGTAGGCGGCGATCGCCGGGTTGACGCCCGGCTGCACCCAGGCAAAGCTTCCGCTCACCAGCGCCGGTGAAGCCTGGCGCACGCGGATAAATTTGCGGGTGAGATTCAACCGCGATGCTGGATCGGCCGCGGCCGCGGCGACGTTGACAGTCTGGTACCCATACGGGCTGCCTTCGATCAGCGGCGCGTACAAATCTTTGGGATCGGCGGAGGAAAAGCCTGCGTTCAGGCCGGCATGCCATTGCATGGGGGTGCGCACGCCGTTGCGGTCGAAAAGCTGGATGTTATCGCCCATGCCGATTTCATCGCCGTAGTAGATGATCGGCGAGCCGGGCAGGGTGAACAGCAGCGAGTTGGCCAGGCCGATCTTGCGCGGGTCGTTGTCCAGCAGCGGCGCCAGGCGGCGGCGGATGCCCAGGTTGAGGCGCATGCGCGGCTCGGGGGCGTATTCGCGCCACATGTACTCGCGTTCTTCCGGCGTGACCATTTCGAGGGTCAACTCGTCGTGATTGCGCAGGAAGGTGCACCACTGGCAGTTTTCGGGGATGGCCGGCGTGCGGTTGAGGATGTCGATCAGCGAGGAAGCGTCGCCGGCGCGCAAGGACATATAGATGCGCGGCATGACCGGAAAGTGAAAACCCATGTGGAATTCGTCGCCGTCACCGAAGTAGGGGCGCACGTCCTCGGGCCACTGGTTGGCCTCGCACAGCAGGATGCGCCCGGGGTAATGCTCGTCCATGAAGCGGCGCAGTTCCTTCAGGTAGGCGTGCGTTTCGGGCAGGTTTTCGCAGTTGGTGCCTTCGCGCTCGAACAGGTAGGGCACAGCGTCAGCGCGGAAGCCGTCGATGCCCATGTCCAACCAGAATCGCATCACGTTGAGCATTTCGGCGCGCACGGCCGGGTTGTCGTAATTCAAATCCGGCTGCGAAGCGTAGAAGCGGTGCCAGTAGAATTGCCCGGCCTGTTCGCTCCAGGTCCAGTTGGATTTTTCGGTATCCAGGAAGATGATGCGCGCGTCTTTGTACTTCTCGTCGCTGTCAGACCAGACGTAGTAATCGCGGTAGGGCGAATTGCGGTCGGCCAGCGCCGCCTGGAACCAGGGATGCTGGTCGGAGGTGTGATTGAGCACCAGGTCGGCGATAATGCGCATGCCGCGCGCGTGAACCGCTTCCACCAGGGCTTTGAAGTCGTCCATGCTGCCGTAGGTGGGCAGGACGTTGTAGTAATCGGCGATATCATAGCCGTCATCGCGCAGCGGCGACGGATAGATGGGCAGCAGCCAGATGCAATCGACGCCCAACTGCTGGATGTAATCCAGCTTTTGTATCAAACCGCGCAGATCGCCATGCCCATCCCCATTGCTGTCATAAAATGCCCGCACGATCACTTCGTAGAAAACCGCCTGTTTGTACCAGGTGGCGCTGGAAAGATCTGACATGGCATTTAACCCTTGACTGAGCCCGCTGTCAGGCCGCGCACGAAGTAGCGCTGCAGGGCAAAGAACACCGTCAGCGGGAGAATCATGCTGATAAAGGCTCCGGAGGTGAGCAGGTGCCAGTCCTGGCCTTTCTCACCCACCATGGCGGCTAAGGCCATGGTAACCACGCGGTTTTGATCGCCCAGGAAGATCAAGGCAACCAGGTAGTCATTCCAGACCCACAGGAATTGGAAGATGGCGAAGGAGGCCAGGGCAGGAACGGCCAGCGGCAGGATCAGTTGAATGAAGATCGTGAAGTGCGACGCGCCATCAATGAATGCCGATTCGAGGATGTCGCGCGGCAGTTCACCAATATAGTTATATAACAGGTAAATGGCCAGCGGCAGGCCAAAACCGGTGTGCGCCAGCCACATCGCCAGGTATGACCCGTTCAGGTTGAGGGCTGTGAAATCCTGCAGGACTGGCACCAGCGCAATTTGCAGCGGCACCACAATCAGGCCCACCACGATGGTGAAGAGGAATTTCCGACCTGCGAAGTTCATCCAGGCAAACCCATACGCGGCAAATGCAGCGATGAGGATGGGAATGATGGTGGCAGGCACCGCCACAGCAATGGAATTCAGGAAGGCCGTGCCCAGGTCGTTGCCCTGGCGTTGAATCTGGTTGCCGGAAGCATCCACATATTGCACTGTGCCGCCGCTTAAAACGTCGCGGTAATTTTCCAGCGTCAGGTTGATATCAAAGCCGATCCATCCGTAGGTTTCCACTTCAACCAGCCGCGAGCGCTTGTTGCCAACCCAGGTCAACTGGCGGCCATCGGGCAACTGCACCCCTTTGCGCAGTTCGGTAAATGTGGTGGTGATTCCCTGGATTTGGAAGGGTTGATCGACGTCGATGTTGGCATCCACCAGAATTTCGCTTTCCTTGGTCCAACCCTGATGCGGGAAAATGGTCCACCAGCCGGATCCGTAGATATCCTGCGGTTCACGGAATGAGGTGATGAAGACACCCACGGTTGGAATGAGCCAGATGATGCAAATGACGATCAAAACGAAGTAGATCCAAAAACCGGAAGACTTTCGATTGCGGGGGGAGGCGGATTTTGCAGCCATTAGAAAGCCCTCCTTTCGCGGAACTGGCGCAGATTGTAGATGATGACCGGGATGACGGCGATTAACAGGACGACGGCGATGGCGCTGGCGCGCCCCGCATTGCCATACGTAAATCGCTGTATGTAGAACTCATTGGCGATCACATTGGTGCCGTTGTTCCCTCCTGTCATCACGCGCACAATGTCAAACAACTTCAATGAGAAGATCACAATGGTGGTGATAACCGATAGCAGGGTTCCCTGGATGGCCGGAATCATGATCTTAAAAAAGACCTGGAATTCGTTAGCGCCATCCACGCGAGCGGCTTCCAGCAACTCTGCGGGGATAGCCTTGATCGCCGAGGAAAGGATCACCATGGCATAACCGGTTTGCAGCCAAACCATGATAACGATCAGGAAGAAATTGTTCCAGGGCGCAGCGGTCAACCAGGGTTGGGGTTTTCCACCCAGCGCGATGACGATCGCGTTCAGCAGGCCAATTTCCACCACGCCGATACCTTCGCCCTTGTAGGTGTACATGAATTTCCAGATCACGCCGGCGCCAACAAAGGAAATGGCCATGGGCATAAAGATGATGGCTTTGTAGATCTTCTCGAACCGGCTGCGGTCTGCCAGTACGGCGATCAGCAAGCCCAGGCCGACGCTGAATCCGGTACCAAAGATCATCCACAACAGGTTGTTGCGGAAGGCTTCGAGCATGATACGGTCGGTAAAGGCAAAGATGTAGTTATCCAGGCCGACAAAATTGCGGCTGTTGGCATCCATAAAGCTTAAGTAAAGCGTGCGGATGGTGGGAATGGCCAAAAACCAGGCGAGCAGGGCAATGGCCGGTCCGACAAAAACAAATGGTTGCAGCCGGTGCACCCAGATGCGCGTGGTTTTTTCAACCAGCCAGTTGGAAACGTAATACAGCAGCGCAACGCCTCCCACGCCCCACACCACGGCGACCAGCACGATGACGAGCTTGGGTGCGTTAGCATCCCGCAGGAATATGAACCCCTGCCAGAGGATCAGGAAGGTTAATACCGGGACAAACAACGAAATCAAGATTTGTCCAATACCGGAGGCAAACCAGTCCAGAATGGTGGTTTTGTTTTTCTCGCCCTTCATTATTGCCATGGCGACTCCCTTCTCTTGCAGTTTCTAAATTGAGTTCAGCACGTGGATAAAACTAAGTATAGATCAAAAAGTGAGGAGCAGGAAGTAGCACCCGGAGGTGAATTTCCCTGCTCCTCAATGGTTCAGGCTACCGCTTTACGCGAGGTAAAGCGCGATTGAGCAGGCCGTTGATTATTTAGGCCAGGAAGCGTCGATTTCCTTCAGCGTAGTGTCAAGATCCACGGCGCCGGTCACGTAGGAGGTCATCGACTTCCAGAAAGAGCCTGCGCCAACAGCCGATGGCATCAGGTCCGAGCCGTCGAAGCGCAGGGAGGTGGCATTCTGGATGATTTCGGCAACGCCGCGGTCCACCGAGTTGGAATACCAGTCGAGGCTGGCATCTTTGTGCGGGGCGATCGCGCCGCCCATCTTGACCCACTGCTCCAGCGAAGCGCCGGTGGTAAAGTACTGGATTACAGCGCGGACTTCGGGAGCATCGCGGAACATGGCATAGATATCGCCGGCTGCGAGGACGGGCTTGCCGTAGGCGGGATCAATGGGAGGCAGGTAGAAGAAGTCGTAATCCACGCCGGCAACTTTATCTTCGGGGAAGAAGGTGGTGATGAAGTTGCCCTGTTTGTGCAGCCAGCACTTGGGAGGATTGTCAAACATGGGCTTGGGGGCATCGCCGAAGGCTGTGGCGGCAATGGCTGCGCGGCCGCCGTACACGTAGGCATCATTGAACCAGATGTCGGTGACGTATTTAATCGCATTGCGCACTTCGGGGGAGTCGAATTTCAGCTCACCCTTGACCCACTTGTCGTAATTCTCCAGCGACGTGGTGCGCAGCATGGTTTCTTCAATCCAGTCGGTCAGCGGCCAGCCGGTGGCAGCGCCGGATTCGATGCCAACGCACCAGGCGGCGTCGCCGTCATCGGCGATTTGCTGGGTGAGGGCCATCATCTCTTCCCATGTGGTCGGAACCTTGTAGCCGGCTTTGTCGAACTCGGCCTTGGGGTACCACACCAGCGATTTGCCGTTCACACGCGCCCAGATGCCGGCCATGATCTGCTTGCCATTCGGGTCGGTCATCATCGACATGTCAAGCCATGACTGGTTGTAGTTTTTCTTCAGCCAATCCTGATTGATGACGTTGGTCAGATCAATGACCTTGCCCGTCTGGACCACGGTATTGAGCAGACCGGGCTGCGGGAAGTCGGCGATATCCGGAGCATCGCCGCCTTCAACGCGGATGGCGATGGTGGCTTCGAATTCCTTCGAGCCTTCGTACTGGATATCAATGCCGGTGGCCTCTTCAAAAGACTTGACCGATTCATCGAATTTCACTGCGTCATTGTCGGTGAAGGGGCCAGCCATGGTGACGACTTTGCACTTGAGCTTGCCGGCGAAGGCATCGGCCA
>CALMIB010000182.1 GCA_937863945.1 uncultured Longilinea sp. | reverse complement strand
TGCGCAAAATGCGCTCAAAGGAAACGGAAGCCGACTACCGCTACTTCCGCGAGCCCGACCTGCTGCCCATCCGCCTGGACGAGGCCTGGAAGAAAACCATCCTGGCCGGTTTCCCCGAACTGCCGCTCGAACGCCGCGCGCGCTTTATCAGTGAATATGGCCTGCCCGAATACGACGCCGAGATCCTGACCGCTGAGCGCAAGCTCTCCGATTATTTCGAAGCCGCGGTCAAAGCCTACGGCGGCGACCCCAAGCGCGTTTCCAACTGGCTGATGAACGACATCCTGCGCATGCTCAACGACCGCGGCCTGACCGCCGACCAGATCAAGCTGGCGCCGGCCTGGCTGGCCGAACTGCTCAGGCTGATCGACGCCGGCAGCATCAACATTTCCACCGGCAAATCGCTGCTGCAAAAGGTGGAAGAGAGCGGCCTCTCGCCCGCCGCCCTGGTGGAAAAGGAAGGCCTGGCCAAGGTCAGCGACAACGCCGCCATTCGCGCGGTGGCTCAGGAAGTGCTGGCTGAAAACCCGAAGGAAGTGGAAGCCTTCAAAGGCGGCAAGGATACCCTGATGGGTTGGTTCGTCGGGCAGGTGATGCGCAAGATGCGCGGCAAAGCCGACCCCAACATCGCCCGCCAGGTGCTGGAAGAGTTGCTCAAATAAGCATTGACATCCCGTCCAAAGGGGGTGGTGCACGCCGCACTGCCCCCTTTATAATTCACCGCGCCCGCCGGTGCCACCAATGGACGGCTGCTTACCCTTTTCTTGACCTTTTCTTGACGCATCCGGCGGGATTCTTGTCCGCGGCTTGACGGTAATCGGCGTATAACCGCTCCGTACTGAAAATTTTGGGGAGCATTTTGTGAATATCAAAGAAGCACATTCCAATATTTTTGAAGAGACCACCGGCTACAAGCCGAAGAATTCCATCCAAACCATGCTGATCGGGCGGCCGCTGGCCACCGAAGATGCGCCGCACCAGACCATCGGCAAGCTGGTCGGGCTGGCGGTGTTTTCCTCGGATGCCATGTCCTCAGTGGCTTACGGCCCGCAGGAATTGATGATGGTGCTGGTGGCGGCCGGCATGGGCGCAATGCACCTGGCCTTCCCGGTGGTGCTGGGCATCGTCGGGTTATTGACGATCCTGATCTTTTCCTACGAGCAGACCATTCACGCCTATCCCGACGGTGGCGGCGCGTACATTGTGGCGCGCGACAACCTGGGCGTGCTGCCCGCGCAAATCGCCGCGGCGGCGCTGCTGACCGACTACATCCTGACCGTGGCGGTATCCATCTCCTCCGGCGTGGCGCAGATCGTTTCGGCTTTCCCGGCGCTGCACGCCTATCGCATCGAAATCGCGGTGGCGATGATCCTGTTTGTCATGCTGATCAACCTGCGCGGCACCAAGGAATCGGGCATTGCCTTCGCCATTCCCACCTATTTTTTCCTGGTGATGATCTTTACCACGGTGATTGTGGGCCTGGTGCGCCTGTTGACCGGCTCGCTCGGTACGGTGATCGATCCGCCTGTGCTGGAACAGGACCTGGTGCAGCCGGTGACGCTGTTTCTCATCCTGCGCGCCTTTGCCAACGGCACCTCATCGGTGACCGGCGTGGAGGCCATCTCCAATGGGGTCACCGCCTTCCATGAGCCGCGCGCCAAAAACGCCGGAACCACGCTCATCTGGATGGGCGTCATCCTCGGCTCGCTGTTGATCAGCATCACCTACCTGAGCATCCACATCGGCGCGGTGCCGGTGGAAAGCGAAACCATCGTTTCGCAACTGGCGCGCACCGTGTATGATAACCGCGGAATTTTATACCTGTTAACGATCAGCGCCACCACGGTCATCCTGGTGATGGCCGCCAATACCGCCTTTGCTGATTTTCCGCGCCTGAGCGCGCTGGTGGCCGCCGACGGCTTTCTGCCGCGCCAGCTTTCGGCGCGCGGCAGCCGGTTGGTTTTCTCGCGCGGCATCGTTTTGCTGGCGGTGGTGGCTTCACTGCTGGTGGTAGCCTTCCAGGCCAGCGTCAACAACCTGATCCCGCTGTACGCGATCGGCGTGTTCCTGTCGTTTTCGCTGTCGCAGGGCGGCATGGCCCGGCGCTGGTGGAAATCGGGCCGGCTCAAGCCCGGCGAAGAGGTCGTCGAGCAGGGATCGACCGTGCGCTTTGACAAGGGTTGGCTGCACAAGATGATCATCAACGGCTTTGGTGCAATTTGCACCGCGGTGGTGATGATCGTATTCGCCGTCACCAAGTTCCACGACGGCGCGTGGGTGGTGATCGTGCTGACCCCGGCGCTGGTGGCCTTCTTCTTCGGCATCCACCGCCATTACAAGCGCCTGGCGCAGCAACTATCGCTGGAAAACCACAAGCGCAAGGCGCACATCCGCCGCAACCGCGTGATCATGCCGGTCAGCAGCGTGCACAGCGGCACGCTGGACGCACTGCGCTTTGCCAGCACGCTCTCCGACGATGTGACCGCCGTGCACGTTTCCATTGACCCCAAGGAAACGCTCAAAGTGGAGGAGAAGTGGGGCACCTGGGGTGAAGAGTACCGCCTGGTGGTGCTGCGCTCGCCGTACCGCCTGTTCCTCGAACCCCTGCTGGAATACATCGACCGCCTCTCGGCGGCCGCCGGGCCGGGTGAAATCATCACCATCGTCGTGCCGCAATTTGTGCCCAGGCACGGCTGGGCCAACTTCCTGCACACCCGCACGGCCGAGGCCCTGCGCAAGGAACTGCTGCACCGCGACAACATCGTCATCACCGAAGTGCCCTACCAGGTGGAGTAGAAGAAGCTGCCTCCTGAAATTCGTTGACAGAAAAGTAGCGAACAGCGATTGACCGATGGATGCTCGTAGTAGCGACGTCAGTCGCTGAACCGCGGAGACAACAAACCAGCGGATCCTTCAGCTTCGCCTCAACGTGTCTATCACTTGATAGACATTCTGAGGCCGGCGGAGGATCTTCTGTTTTTATTACAAGATGTCGCTCGGTCAGGAGACCGGCGACATCTTTTTCGTTCCCAGGCTGCCGGAGCCCTAACCGGCTGCCCGCCGGCGCATGTGTGTTCTACCTGGGGAATTCCTGCCTGAATTCCTGGTATAGAATTAAACAGATCCTTTTCCACCACATCAACTCATCACTTTCCCCCATGTACCTCGAAACGCCCCGCCTGGTCTTACGTGAATTCCGCGCCGATGACTTCGACGCGCTGCTGGAGATGGATTCGCGCCCCGAATCGGTGCACTACGAACCGCAAAAGGGTGCGGACGGCGTGCGCGCCTACCTGGAAAGCGCCGCCATGGCAGCCTTCTTCGAGCCGCGCACGCATTACCGCTTTGCCATCACTATTCGCCCGGAGGATACCGCGCGCGGGCTGATCGGCCTGGCGATGAATTCTGACATGACGCGCGACTGGGAGATCGGCTGGATGGTGCACCCGGATGAGTGGGGCAAAGGTTACGCCAGTGAGGCCGCGCGCCGCGAGGCGCACATGCTGCAAACGCGCCTGCTGCGCGGCGAGTGGCGCGACGAGCTTCTCTATGCGATTCTGGATAGCGAGTGGCCGGCGGCCCGGGCCTAACTGTAGGCGCGGCGCTTGTACCAGCCGCTCTTTTCAACTTCAAAAACGTCAAATTCCGGGATATACGGCTTGATATCCAATAACGGCGTGCCGTCGAGCATGTCGGCGCCGATAAAGTGCAGCGTTTGGCCGTCGCGGCTGACCAGCCGCACCACCGAAATGCCCAGCGCGTTGGGCCGCCGCGGAAAGCGCGTGGCGAAAACGCCGTGCTCGCGGTTGTCGAGGAACGGCGTCACCTTCAGGCTGGGCGGCGTTTCGACGCGGTGCAGCCGGTAAATCAGGTAGATGTGCGAAAACTCTTCGATGCCCTCCAGCCCGGCGGCAAACGGTTCATACACCTCCGCGCTGCCCGACAGGTTGGAGCGCGCAGATTGAATCGGCATACCCTCGGTGACGCGGAACGGCGTGTGCAGCACGCCGATCGGCTGCAGGGTTATTTCTTCAGGATCGGACATGGGTTTTGTGGCTGCTAGTGCAGCTTCTCGGTGTGGTCAACCAACGTGCCGTCCATGTAAGCTTGCACGGCTGCGTCGATGTCGCCCAGATCGGTGACGATGGGCTGAATATTGAGACTGCGCAAGCTTTCATAAGCGCCGTAGCCCATGCCGCCGCACAGCACGGCCTGGCAGTCGCCAATGGTCTCGGCCATGCGGGCGTGCTTGCTGTGCGAGGCTTCATCCTGGCCGTGTTCGCCGTGATGGTGTTCCTCATGGTGCGGTTCAGCTGAAAACTGGTTGTGCCCCATCTTTTCGCGCAGCTCGCGCTGCACAACCTGCCCATTTTCGATGGTCAGCACCAGGTAATACGGCGCGCGGCCGAAATGCTGGCTGATGGTTTCTCCATTGTCGGTAATGACTGCGATTTTCATGCGATCGGTCTCCTCAAGTTAATAAATGGCGTGCTGAAAATGCCGTTCCACCGGCGCGTCATGCGGGTCGGCGGGTTGAAGAATGAGCAGGAACTGCGCCTCACCCTGGCCGACGTTTTTCCAGCAGTGCGGCAAATGCGCTTCAAAGACCAGCGCATCACCCGGCCCAAGTGCGTAGGCGTCCTCGGCAACGTGGTATTGCACGCTGCCGGCCAGCCCGTAGATAAACTCGTAGCCGGTGTGAACGATCAGCGTATCGCCGCTGTTTTCCTCGGGTTGCAGCGCGACCACGAAAGATTGCAGCGAACCATTGGAAAGGTCCCTGGCCAGGTTTTGCAGGCGCACGCTGCCAGACTGCACAGCCGGACGCTGCCCGGCAGGGGTGAAAATCACCGCGCGCGGCGAGGGAGCGGATTCGAAGAAGGCGGTGATGGGCACCTGCAGCGAGCGCGCCAGTTGTTGCAGCGTGTTGACCGAGGGCGAGGTCTTGCTGTTCTCGATCAGGCTGAGCGTGTTGACATTCAAGCCACTCAACTCGGCCAGCGCACGCAGCGAGAGCCCCCGCCAGGCGCGCAACTGGCGCAATTTGCGCCCCACCTCAGTATCGGTGTCGGTGAATTGAAGATTGTGGCTCTCGTTCATCGGCTGCTCACAGGATAGGTGTAACAAAATTATAGTACAAATCTAAATTGATTACACATAATAATAGTAACCAGCTTTTCATGCCGGGCACACAAAAGCAGGCGGATCCGATTGGACCCGCCTGCAATTTTTCAGGGGTAACAGTTTAGTCGCACAATTGGAAGGCCGGCAGATGGCTCTCGAGCGAGGCTTTTTGCAGCCGGTCATACACTTGCAGCAGATCGGCGTGTGTGGTCACCAGCTTCAGTTCATCGTAGAGCGCGGCGTCGGCGATCTCAGCATCCACGCCTGCCTGGCAGGCCTCGGTCAGGCTGGCAAAGACCGGCGGGTTGGTCAGGCCGGGGTTCTCAGGCACCTCGACGCCGTACTTCTGCGCCTGGCGCACCAGCGCGTTGATGTGCTGCTGCTCAGAGCGCACGATGTACGAGAAGGGGATGGTGCTGCCAAACTGGGCGTTGACCGCAGTGTAAAGATTGAAGGCGCCGTACTCTTCCAGGATGGCGTATTGCAGAGCCTCGGCTTCAGCATCGCTGAGCGGGGTAAGCGCCGCGCCGGTCGCGGACCCATTGCCTGCAGAGGAACTGCCGCCCCAGCCGCCGGGCGTGCCGCGGCGTGCATCCGAAGCGGCCGCCACCGAGCCGGCGGGCAGGAAGATGGCCGCGCCCAACCCGGCCAGCACGGCAATGCTCAAAACTACCGATAGTAACTTGCGTGTGAATTTCATGAGAAGGTCTCCTTTTTTCGTGTTTTGTGTTCGAGTTACGAACTTATAGAAAGGATACCGCTCAATTGTGAAGAATTTGCGAACAACCTGTGCAGGTCGTGTGAAATTTTGGGACGAATGATGAAACGATTGCATTGTGGTCAGGGAAGCGTTTTGATCCATCCGGCGCGCCTACCCGTCCTCGTTCCGGCGATAAAACCAACGTTTGGTCAGTTCGGCGCACAAAAAGTAAAGCACCACGATGCCAAATAAAACCAGCAGGGTGGCAAACGGCAGCGGCGCCAACCCGAGCGATCCTGCCAGAGGCGTGTAAGGCAGCAGCGCGGTAACGGCCACCAGGGCGGTAACCAGCAGCATCGCTCGGCTGGGATGACTTTTGCCAAGCGGCTGGCGCGTGCGGAGCGCCTAATTCACTGTCACGCAGACTGCTATCTACCCGCCGAAAATCCACTGACGCCACCCACGACGTTCCCCAATTCACCAGGCGCACTAACCAGGCATACCTGTGACCGTAGCGCAGCGGATCTTCCTTCTGCGCTTTTAGCGATACCCGCTCCGCCAGGGTCTCGGCTTCCTCCCGCTCATTGGGGGTGCAATCCAGACCATAGATTTCACATCCGGCGAGTTCTTCGCTGTTGCCTGGCTGGTACGCAAATAGGGTCTGGAGGAGAAGGTCAAAGTCAATTTCGCCATAGCGCAAGGTGTCGAAGATGGAGCTGAATTTCCGTCTGAACGGAGTCTCTTCACTCAGTGCGACCGGCGAAGTGACATGACCAGCAACTGTCAGCGCATCGACCAGATCTAAAATCGCATCGCCGCGCTTCCGCATACTTTGGTATACTTTTTCTCGGAATTGTTGGGTTGGCATTTTCTTGATCGATTATGCTTTTACCAGCAATTCCACTTTTTGTTAAGGTGCTATTTTCTGCCCTTCTTTTTTACCGAACTCTAAAGTCAAGTTTTGTACCAATAATATTTTTTCAATTTAACTACGGCTTCGTGCTTTAAACTTAGTGGTTAAGCAATGTGACTTGTATTTAGTGAGGAAATATATGGACACCAAACCAAATCCATTATGGAAAAAAGTGATTTCGTTCATTTTTTTTATTAGTTTTGCGGCGATATTATTTATGTTGTTTCGAGCAGATGCAGGCGAAAAAAT
>CALMIB010000181.1 GCA_937863945.1 uncultured Longilinea sp. | reverse complement strand
CGGCTCGGCGCTGATTCACCTGCCGCCCTTCTCGCCGCGCGCGCTGGGCGAGGGGCGCAAGCCGGTGGTTGCCAACCTGAACGGTCACCGCTACCGCACCTCGGTCTTGCCCGAGGATCAGACCCGCCAGTACCTGGTGATCAACGCGCAGATGCGCGCCGCCGGGGCCTTCGCACACGGGCAGCGCATCGCCGCCAGCCTGGCCCCCGACCGCGAACCGCGCCCCGTGATCTTCCCCGCCGACCTGTCCGCGGCGCCAAAATCCTCAAGTTAATGTAACTGTCCATCCGGAGAAACCCGTATGCCTGCACTTTCTTATCCGTTGGAATGGGGAACACGAACCTACATCATGGGCATCATCAACGTGACGCCCGACAGCTTCTCCGGCGACGGGCTGCTGCGCAGGCAGGACACGCTCCCGCTGGCGCTGGAGCAGGCGCGCCGCTTCGTGGCCGCCGGCGCCGACATCCTCGACATCGGCGGCGAGAGCACCCGCCCCGGCGCGGCTGAGGTTGGCGAGGAGGAGGAACTGGAGCGTGTCGTCCCGGTGATCGGCGCGCTGGTAAGAGAAAATCTGAACGCTGTGATTTCCGTGGATACCTACAAAGCCTCCGTCGCGCAGGCTGCGCTGGACACCGGCGCGCACTGGATCAACGACGTGTGGGGCCTGCGCGCCGACCCGCGCATGGCCGGAGTAGCCGCGCGCAGCGGCGCGCCGGTGATCCTGATGCACAACCGCAGCAAACCGGGCAACGCCCGCTTGCAGGCTCGCCTGGGCGGGCGCTACGAGGGCATCGAATATGCCGATCTGATCGCGGACGTGTGCCGCGAATTGATGGAATCCGTCGAAATTGCCCGCGCCGCCGGCGTGCGGGATGAAAAAATCATCCTCGATCCCGGCATAGGCTTTGGCAAATCCGTCGAACAAAACCTGGAGCTGCTCAACCGGCTGGACGAAATCCGCGCGCTGGGCTTCCCGGTGCTGCTGGGGCCCTCGCGCAAGTCGTTCATCGGCTACACACTCAACCTGCCCCCCGAGCAGCGCGCCGAAGGCACTGCCGCGGCTGTGGCGGTCGGCATCGCGCGTGGCGCCGACATCATCCGCGTGCACGACGTGGAAATGATGGCGCGCGTGGCGCGCATGACCGATGCCATCGTGCGGCCCAAAGCTTAACCCACGGCTGGCTTGTTTCTCATGCACTGCTAACCCAAAACGGTTTGATTTGGGAAATCCGTCGTGGTAAACTTCACATAATCGATAAATATTCACCATATTTTGATCAAAATGAGTTTCGCGCTCGAACAGGAGGTCAAAACTGATGGAGCTGTCCGCGGAGATCAAGCGGGAAATGTACTGGATGATGCTGCTGGCCCGCCGGGTGGACGAACGCGCCTGGGTGCTGCACCGTCAGGGAAAAATCGCCTTTCACATTTCGGGCATCGGCCACGAGGCCGCGCAGGTCGGGGCCGCCTTTGCCCTGCGGCGCGGCTACGACTGGGTGACGCCCTATTACCGTGACCTGGCGCTGATGACGGCGCTGGGCTACTCGCCGACCGACTTCATGCTGAGCCTGATGGGCAAGGCTGCCGAACCCAGCTCGGGCGGGCGGCAGATGCCCAGTCATTGGAGCCTGCGCACGGCCAACGCGGTCAGCCATTCCGCGCCGGTCGCCACGCAGACCATTCACGCCTCCGGCATTGGGCTGGCCATCAAGCTGCGGAAAGAGGACAAGGTCGTGCTGACCACCATCGGCGAAGGCTCCACCTCGCAGGGTGAATGGTACGAGGGCGTCAACTGGGCCGCCGTGCACAGGCTGCCGGTCATTTTCATCGTGCAGAACAACCAGTACGCCATCTCGGTGCCGCCGGAGATGCAGATGGCGGTGCCCTCTTCAGCCGACAAAGCCTGTGGGCTGGGGCTGCCCGGCGAAATGGTCGACGGCACGGACGTCTTCGCCGTTTTCGCCGCGGTGAGCAAGGCGGTCGAGCGCGCCCGGAAGGGCGAAGGTCCTTCGCTGATCGAAACGCGTATGTACCGCATCACCCCGCACTCTTCGGACGACGACGACCGCACCTACCGCACGCGCGAGGAGGTCGAAGAGAACAAGAAACGCGATCCGCTGCTGATGGCACGCACCCTGCTTGAAAAAGAGGGCTTGCTGACGATCGCGCAGATCGATGAAATGGAAGCGAAGGCCAAACAGATGGTCGATGAAGCCGTTAAGGCCGCCGAAGCCGCGCCTTACCCGGCGCCGGAAGATGCCGCCTTTCCCGTGTACGCCGAGGAGGTGCGCCGTGGCTGAAATTACCCTGATCGAAGCCATCCGCCAGGCCATGGATGAAGAACTGGCGCGCGACGAGAACGTGTTTATCGTCGGCGAAGACGTGGGCCAGCGCGGCGGCGTGTTCCGCGCCACAGTGGGCCTGTTCGAAAAATACGGCGGCGAGCGCGTGATCGATTCGCCGCTGGCCGAAGCCTCCATTGTCGGCGTCGGCATCGGCGCGGCACTCTATGGCATGCGCCCGATCTGCGAAATCCAGTTCGCCGACTTTATTCACCCGGCTTTCAACCAGATCATCAACGAAGCCGCCAAAATGTGCTACCGCTCCAACGGCGAGTGGACCGTGCCGATGGTCATCCGCGCGCCGTATGGCGGCGGCATCGGCGGCGGGCTGTACCACTCGCAGAGCCTGGAAGGGTTGTTCACGCACACCCCTGGCCTCAAAGTGGTGGTTCCCTCCAGCCCGTATGATGCCAAAGGCCTGCTCAAATCGGCGGTGCGCGACCCCAACCCGGTGCTGTTCTTCGAGCCCAAGAAAGGCTACCGCCTGATCAAGGGCGAGGTGCCTGAGGGTGAATTTACCGTGCCCATTGGCCCGGCCAATGTCACCCGCGCGGGCAGCGATCTGACCGTATTCAGCTACGGCATGATGCATCACTATACCCTGCAGGCTGCCGAAACCGTCGCCAAAGAGGGCATCGACGTGGAAGTGGTCGATCTGCGCACGCTTTACCCGGTCGACCGCGACACCATCCTGAAATCGGTCCGCAAGACCGGCAAAGCGCTGATCGTCCACGAGGATAACCTGACCGGCGGGTACGGCGGCGAGATTGCCGCCATCATCGCCGAAGGCGCCTTCAGCGACCTGGATGCGCCCGTGCGCCGCCTGGCCGGCCCGGACGTGCCCGCGGTGCCGTTCAGCCACCCGATGCAGGACTGGTTCATGCTCAACCCGGCCAAGATCGCCGAGGCCATTCGCCAGTTGGCGCGTTACTAACAGCGAGGAGGAAGAACGATGGCAACCCAGGTTATCATGCCGCAGCTCGGCGAATCGGTCGTCGAAGGCACCGTGATGCAGTGGTTCAAAAAAGAAGGCGAGAAGATCGACGAGTTCGAATCCTTGCTCGAAGTTAACACCGATAAGGTCAATTCCGAAATCCCCGCCCCGGCCGGCGGTGTGGTTTTAAAAATCCTCGTCCCCGAAGGCGAGACCGTGAAGGCCGGCACCATCATCGCCTGGATCGGCCAGCCCGGCGAGAGCATTGAAGGCGTTCCGGCGCCGGCCCCACAGGGCCACGCGCAGGCCGCGCCGGCGCCCGTCCAGCCCGCGGAAGCAGCGCAGATCAGCGTGCCGCCTGTCGGCCGCGACCGCGACCTGGGCTTCATCTCCCCGGTGGTGGCCAA
>CALMIB010000180.1 GCA_937863945.1 uncultured Longilinea sp. | reverse complement strand
ACGGGTCGTCTCCACAACCCACGGCCCCAACCTTTGCCGCGCCGACCAGCACGCCCGCCTCCGCCCCCGTGGTGGAAGCAACGCCGGCGGAGAATGGCTTACCGCATGCCGGCGAGGCACCCCTTCGTTTCACGTTCCCCACGCCGGGCTCACAACCAGTTTCGCTCTGGCGTCCCCCGCTCTATGAAGTGCCCTGGGCGCTCAGCCAGCATGACCATTTTTACTTCAGCCGTCCCATTGCCGCCGACGAGATCAATTGGCCGCTCGCCGATTACCGCTACGGCGGCATTTTTGCCGATTCGGATATCGTTCACACCGGCATTGATATCGACGCCCCCACCGGAACCCCCATCCTGGCTGCAGCGGCCGGAAAGGTGACCTGGACGGGGTATGGTTTATACAGCGGGGCCGGCAATGAAAACGATCCCTACGGCCTGGCAGTGGTGATCCGCCATGATTTTGGCTATCAGGGCCGACAGCTTTACACGGTGTACGCGCACATGTCTGAGGTCAAGGCTTACCTGGGGCAGCGCGTCGAAGCTGGCGATATCATTGGCCTGGTGGGCGACACCGGCTTTACCACCGGTCCGCATTTGCACTTTGAAGTCCGCATTGAAACCAATTCTTTTTATGCCACCCGGAATCCCGAGCTGTGGTTGGCGCCGCCGCAGGGCTGGGGGGTGTTGACCGGGCGGGTGATGGATGGCCACGGGCTGCCCATTACCAAGCAGGAGGTCAGCGTTTATTCCCCCCAAACCGGCCAGACCTGGTCGGTGCGCACCTACGGTCCCACCTCGGTGGTGCAGGATGACTACTACCGGGAGAACATGGTTTTGAGCGACCTGCCTGCCGGCAATTATTACATCACCATCCAAATCGACGGCACGCGTTATCGATCAAAGGTCAGCATCCATCCCGGCGCGACCACTTTTTTCTCCTTCTATGGAAAATACGGCTTTGACCTGGATTTGCCGGCCACGCCCTCACCCGATACGTGGCTGTTCACGCCGACCCCCGATTCTGATTAAACCCTTGACAATTCATCCATCCGAATTGAAAATAAACATTCGGCCAGCGCGGCCGAATGTATTTAGGTACTGCAATTGGAGGAAATTCGCATGTCCGCAATAAAAAAAATGGCCGGTGCGTTGGTTCTCATCGCTGCTGCTGTGATCCTGGCAGCCTGCGCGCCGGCTGCGACTCCCACCGCTGACCCTGCCGAAGTTCGCACGCAGGTCGCCGGTACGGTTCAGGCCGGCCTCACCCAAACCGCTGCGGCCAAACCCACCAGCACGCCCACCAACACCCCTGAACCGACTGCCACCCCAACCCTCGCCACGCCCACATCCAACGTCACCAACACGCCCGCCGTAACAGCCACGGCCACCAAACTCGCCGCCCCTGACCTCGCCGAGGTGATCGGCGTTTCCGCCTCGGCAACCTTTGCCGCCGGACAGGATTTTTCGGTGACCTGGACGGTGAAAAACACCGGTAACAACACCTGGAAAGCTAATTACCAGGTACGCTGCTACACCACCGCGTACTGCTTCAACGGCCAAACCATCAGTTTCGGCAAAGAGGTGAAGCCTGGCGAAACCATCGATTTGACCATTCAGCTCAAGGCGCCGTCCACCGCCGGCGACCACAACACCCTGTGGGTGCTTACGAATGCCGATGGCATTAATTTTGGCCGTGGCCTGTCCTACAATTTCAAGGTTTCCGGTACTGTCAGCCCCACCACCACCCCAACGACTGCTCCCACTGCCGAACCGACTGCCACAAGCACCACGGCGCCTTAACCTGCATCGCTTCAGCGGGAACATGGACATCAAACAATGGATCAAAGCCGAGGCTGCCCGCCTCGGCTTTCCGTTTGCCGGCGTCACCAGCCTCGATCCGCCACCGCACCTGAATACTTTTGAAGCCTGGATCGCAGCCGGGAGGCAGGCCGGCATGGGCTACCTGGCAGATCCGCTCAGCCTGCAAAAGCGCGCCGACCCGCGCAGCGTCTTTCCGGCAGCCAAATCCATCCTCAGCCTGGCGATGCCTTATACGCCGTCCGGTCCGCTTGCGATTGAGCCTGCCACGATCACCGGCCGCGTGGCTTCCTACGCCTGGGGGACGGATTATCATGAAGTCATCCCCGCGCGGCTCACGTTGCTGGCAGATCATATTGAAGCAAGGCTGGGGTGCCGGGTTGCCAGGCGCGCCTATACCGACACCGGCGCCATCCTCGAGCGCGATCTGGCACAGCGCGCCGGGCTTGGCTGGCAGGGCAAAAACACCTGCCTGATTCACCCCCAATCCGGCTCCTATTTTTTTCTGGCCGAATTATTCCTCGACCTCGATCTGGAGCCGGACGAACCGTTCCGGAGCGATCATTGCGGAACCTGCCGCCGCTGCATCGAAGCCTGCCCGACCGGCTGCATCCGCGAGGACCACACGCTGGATTCGGCGCAGTGCATTTCTTACCAGACCATTGAAAACAAGGGGCCCATCCCGCACGCGCTCCGGCTGCAGTTGGAGAATTGGGTCTTCGGTTGCGATATTTGCCAGCAGGTTTGTCCCTGGAACCGTTTCGCGCACAAAAACTCCATCGAGGAGTCCTTTCAGGCGCGTCCCGATGTGCCCGCTCCCCGGCTTTTGGATGAACTGCGACTGGATGCGCATGGATTTAATCAAAAGTTCCGCCTCAGCCCGGTCCGGCGGACCAAACGCCGCGGTTACCTGCGCAACGTTTGCATCGCGCTCGGCAATGCAGGCCACGAGGCTGCCGTGCCTCATTTGCTGAACCTCCTGAATTTAGAACCGGAGGGTCTCATCCGCAGCGCGGCCGCCTGGGCTGCCTACCGGTTGGATCCAGGAACTGCCCTTCCCCGCCTGGAACAGGCCGCAGACAGCGACCCCGATCCGCTCGTCCGCGAGGACATCCGGATTACGCTGGCCGGCTGAATCTCACGGCAGCCATTGCGGCCAGGCGCCATCTTCCGCCACGATCGAAATCGATCCATCGATTTGATTCCAGAGCATCACCTGCGGCCTGGATTGCGACGATTCGAGCTGCAGCCGTTGAAAAACCAGCCGACCGCCGGCCGGGTCCCAGGCATAGGCGGCGAACGAGGCCCGCGGGTCATCCGTGATCGGCGACGCGCCGCTTCCGTCCGCCTGCACCAGCCAGAGTTGTTTGTTCTGAGCTCCCGCGAGCGGCCGCAACGCCATGACCAGTGATTGACCATCCGGTGAAAAAATAGGACGGCTGGCATCCACAGCTCCCAGGTCGGCCGCTTCCAGCAGTGAAATTTCACCTGAGCCCAAATCCGCCTGGTAGATACGCACGATGGGCAATCCAATTTCACTGCTCTCGGCGCGGGTGAACAACAGCGTCTGCTCATCGCGCGACCACGACCCGATAGCCTGCTGGTCGGTGGGGATGAGAATGACGCGATCGTCATGCAAATCTAAAACGCGAATCTCGGAAAATTCGGGGTCGTAGAATTGCAGGGAATGTCCCCGGGGAGACCAATTCGGTTGGATGCCCGCGATCGTCCGGTCGGCGTACAGCGGTTCGCTCTTTCCGCTTGTCAGGTCGAACATCCAGATTTCACCCAGCGGAGCGCTCAAAGTGCGCCGCGAAAAAGTGATCACCGTTTCGTCCGGGGCCACCGCGGGCTGCAAACACGCATCCGCGCCGCAATCCAACAGGCGTTGGGCGCCGCTCCCGTCGCGGTGGATCACCCACAAATCCGCCCCGCCCTGCTCGTTTTGCACGCTGTAAACAATATGTTCGCCGCCCGGGTACGGCGCAAAGTCAATTACCCTTCCGCCGGTGTCGGTCAGAATAACCGGCTGGCTCTGGACGCCATCGGACAGCCAGATTTCCGGGCGGTTGGCCGCCTCTCCCAGGTAGAGGATGCTGGCCGTTCGCGGAGTAAAAGGCCAGCTCATACTGTCTTTCAAAGTCCGGCCAAACGAGTCAGATGCGCCCCGTTGCAAGCGCACGGAGTACACCTGGCCGGGCTGCAATGCGGCGGCAGGCCAAAAAACAGCGCGGTTGAATTCCCAAAGCCAGGTACCAGGCACCTCCGGTTCAACTGACAGGTACGGCTCCACTTTTTCCTTCGCGACCGCCTGCTGAAAATCAAGGATCAGCGGACCCAAAACGCCCGGCTGGCCGCCGGCGGGCAGCACGAAGTCCGGCGCGGGCATACCGGCGTACTTGCGCACGCCAAGCACGATGCCCAGCAGCGCGGTGATGCCGGTGAGCAGCAGGATAATCTTTCTGCGGACGTTCAATGGGGTCATCGCCAGGATTCAGGGGGTTCGCAGCCGGGGTGGCTTTTTTTAAAACCCCCGCTTCCACTCGAGGAAGCGGGGGTGGGTTGAAAAACGAATTCCGTTGGTTATGGGACGGTGGCTGTCAAGACGGGAACCGTTGGGGCTAACGTGGCGGTGGACTGCGTGCCGCGGATTGCCGGCGTGGAAGTCGGCGCGCGGGTCGGCGTGGGCGTGACAATGTTCACGCGCACTTTCAGCACCGTGCCGGCGTAAATGGTGACGCCGTCAGTAATGATGGCTTTGTTATCGGCAACGATGATATCGATCGTCGAATTGAATTTGGAGGCGATGGTTTGCAGCGTGTCGCCGGTGACGACCGTGTAGTTGATGGTGCCGCGGAAACCTTCGGGCAGCGGCGTGGCCGTCGGAAGCTCTGTGTCCGGCGCCGGAATGAGCAAAACCGTTTCATTGGGTTTGATCAAGGCGCAATCGGTATCCGGGTTCAGCGCGATCAGCACGTCCAGGAGTACATTGAATTTCTGCGCGATGCTCCAGCAGGTATCACCTTCCTGCACAGTGTACTCAAAAGGCCCGCTGGCTGTGGGCGTCAACGTAATCGTTGGCGTTTCAGTGATGGTAGGCGTGACGGTGAGGGTTGCGGTGGGCGTTACCGGGGTGGGTGTCGCCGTCGATGTGGCCGTTGGGGTTGGCGTCGCGAATAGCGCTGGTTTGTTGGGGCCGGTCAGCCACGCCACCACCAGGATGACCCCGACGGCCACCAGGATGACGGCCAGCCCCCCGATGAGAAATGGCATCATCTGTTGCCTTTTCTTGTAGGTATCAAAAACGCTTTGCGGTGTATTTTTTCCACTCATGTTTGGCGATTCCTGTGTTGGTTAGGTTTGGTTCCTGGCTGAAACGAAGTCTGGATTCAAGAAAACAAACGCACAACCGGTGAATTGCTGAAATTCAGCTTGACTTGAGTTTACCATGAATCAGGCATGATATAATCACCCTATCTGTCAACCCTTATCAAATATCCTTCTTCGGAGGAATTCGATGGAAATTACGCATACCCAGTTTAAACATTGCGATGTTGTCAAAGTTACCGGCCGGGTGGACAGTTCAACCGCGCCGTTGTTGTCGGAAGCATTGACGAAGATCACGGAAGCAGGTCGTTATCGGATAGTGGTTGACATGGCCGGATTGGATTTTATCTCCAGCGCCGGCCTGCGCGCGCTCATCAGCACGCAAAAAACCTGCCGGCGGTATAACCGGGGTGAAATTGTGCTTTCCGGCCTTCCGGCGAACATTGCGGCCACGTTGGATCTGGCTGGTTTCACGCCGCTATTTAAGATCTTCCCGGATGCAACCTCGGCCGTGGGAAATTTCTAACCGGCAACGAGTTCAACTGGATGACCACGCTCACCTTCCCTGGGCGGTTCGATAGTCTGCCGATGATCGCGGATTTTGTTCGGATGTCGGCCCAGGAAGCCGGGTTAAGTTCATTTCAGATCTATGCCGTCGAAACGGCAGTGGATGAAGCCTGCGCCAACATCATCGAACATGCTTATGGCGGCGAGGACATAGGCAATATCGAGTGTGGTTGCGTGATCACTGAGAAGGGGTTAACCATTATCCTGCGCGATACGGGCCGCCCTTTCAATCCCGAGAACATCAAGAATCCAGATTTAAATTCATCCCTGGAAGAGCGGTCTGACCACGGCCTGGGGCTCTACTTTATTCGCCAGTGGATGGACGCCGTGGATTTTGAATTTAAACCCGGCAGCAACACGCTGACAATGTCCAAGTTCAAGGAAAATCAAACCTGATGGTTTCCCCCGGGTTGGCTGCCGTCCCGGAGTGGAAACAGTTCCTTCACCTGGGCGAATCGCTGCTGGCACAGCCCAATACGGCTGCGCAATGCACCCTGATCGTCGAAACCGTCGAACGGTTGCTCGGCGCGCAGTCCGTTGTCTGGTTGTCAGATGCGCATTATCCGCTCCCCAACGAGCCCGAAGTCTTGCTCATCCCGTCGCCGGATGCGCCCGGGATCGTCCGCCAGGTGTACGAGGATCACTACGCGGGCAACAGGGCGTCCAATGGCGGTCACCGCGCCGTGGGCAATCCGCCGCGCGAATTGGCCTTGCCGATCCTCTCACAGGGTAGCCTGCTGGGTGTGCTGGCAGCGCGGCGTGAAAAAGGCCCGGCATTCCGTAAGGAAGAGATCAGCTTCCTGGAAGGACTGGTTGCGCACGCGGCCAGCTCTTTGCAAATCTTCCGCCAGGTAACGCTAAAGAACTGGCGATCCGATCAACTCACCCTGGTGCGTTCGGTGGCGGCGCAAATTGCCAACGTGACCGACCTCAACGAGCTGTGCCTGCGCGTTACCGAATTAATTCAGAAGACCTTTTCATATTATTACGTCGCCATTTTCACGCTGGATGCCAGCGGTGATGTCCTGCAATTTCGCGCCAGCGCCTCACAAACCCAGGAAAACCGCCAGACGGTGCTCAATGCCCGGGTTGGCGAAGGCGTCATCGGGCACACCGTGCAGATCGGGGAAGAATATTACGTCCCGGATGTCCATCAGGATATCCACTACCGGTTTATCGATTCACTCCCCGAAACTCAATCCGAGGTTGCCTTCCCGTTGAAGATCGACCAGCGTGTGTTGGGCATTCTGGATATTCAGAGCGACCAGCTGGATGCGTTCCATGAACTCGACCGTACCGTGCTGCGCGCCCTGGCGGATAATATTGCCACTGCGGTGGAAGGAGCACGGCTGTATTCAGACGTGCAGCGCCGAGCCGAGCAGATTTCTGCGGTTTTTGAGATCACTCATGCACTCACTTCCATTCTGGACCTGGATACGCTGCTGGAAACGGTGGTTGAAACCATTCAAAAGCGTTTTGGCTACCCCTTTGTCCACCTGTATTCCGTCCATCCGGGCCGTCGGCTAATCTTCTACTGGGCCGGCAGCGGCCCGCGCAGCAGCGTATTGCGCGAACAGCAAAACCAAATTCCCCTGGATGACCCGGTCGGGATCATTCCCTGGGTAGCGCGCACCGGCAAAACTTTGTTAGCCAATGACGTCCAGAAAGAGCCGCTCTACCGATCCTCCGCATTGCCGCCCTTTGATATCTGCTCCGAGGT
>CALMIB010000179.1 GCA_937863945.1 uncultured Longilinea sp. | reverse complement strand
GATGCAATGCGGTCAGCAGGTTGAAAGGTGATATCAATCGGATTCATTAGTCGGCACTCTTCTCTCGTTTGATGATGTATGCAAGGGGGCGAATAACCGCGCCATTTTCTGATCGGGCGGTTCCTGATAAACCGGAAGCAAAATGTGGAAGATGGATCCGGGTAAGGCTGTTTCATCGTATCCGGGCGACTCGACCCAGATGGCTCCGTTGTGGGCTTCAACAATGCCTTTGGCAATGTGCAGGCCCAAACCGGGGCCGCCGCCTTTGAATTTGGTGTTTCCGCTGGAGTGCAAAGCCGAATCGCCCAGCCGGCTAAACTTGTCAAAAATTGTTGCCTGGTCTTCCTGATCGATGCCAATTCCGCTGTCATGGAAGATGACCTCGATAAAGCCTGGCAATTTTCGGCCGTTGATCTGAATTTTTCCGCCGTCCGGAGTGAACTTAATCGCGTTCGTCAGAACGTTCCGGAAGAGTTGCAGCAGCCTTTCAGGATCGCCATATAGCAATTCACCGCTGCCCTCAAAATTGGCCACGTTCAGGTCCAGACGGCGTTCCTTTATCGTTGCCTGCACTTCCCCGACCAGAACCGCCAAAAGCCGGTTCAACCACACAGGTTGATAGTTCAATGAAAGCATGTTGTTGTCGATCAGTGACACATCGATCATGTCGTTAATGATCGTCCTCAACCGCCGGGTGCCGTTATGGATTCCTGTGATCAAAGCGCCTTCGGGGCTGGAAATCGAGCGCGCTTCCAACGCCTCGCGCAGCATGGCCGCATACCCTTCGATCAACGTCAACGGCGTCCTCAATTCATGCGCCGCAACCGAAATAAAATCGCTTTTACTCCGATCCAACTTTTCCAGGCTCTGACGAACTTCCGAGAGCTCGTTGGAAAGAAAAGCGATTTTCACCTTCATTTCGGCCTGGGCGGCTTTTTCGAAGACGTGGCTGAAACACGGCATCAACACCGAAATCAGCGCCATGGATTGCGAGTCATCCAGGGTTTCACGGCAGATTTCAAAGGTGTTGATCATCAGCTCGCCCATCACGCGGGTGAGATTTGAGGTCTTTCCTTCCAGATCCGTTTGCGTCAGGGAGGTTGCCCAAATATCAATGATCGTATCCAGCCAGGCTGGATCGCCCGTGTTGACCGATTCTTCCAGTAAATTGAAGAATTGATCCATTTGATCGCGCAGATCATCGCGCAACCCAGCGCCGCGCGCCATGCTTTGCAGGACGCGCTGAGTCCAGATGGGGCGAATGGTTTGGAGGAGGACCAGCTCATTCGTCATAGGTCTTAAGTGTACGTCAGTATGGATTTTTTGCCAACTCCTTACGGGGTTGTTAACCATTGCAGCAGCGTGCGACCGACGGCTTCCAGGCTCTCCGGGGAGACTTTGTCGGCCGTATCCCGGCTGGTGTGCCAGTAGGGATAATCAAAATCGATCAGGTCCACCGCCGGGATGCCAGCCTCGATAAATGGGATGTGGTCATCCAGCATGCGGTATTTGGGTTGTGCAATGAATTGCTGCTGGTATCCCAGGGATGCGGCAGTTTCCCAGATCTGCCGGGTCAGTTCATGGTCGGAATTCTGTTCCTGGAAGATGTTCAGGTCGGCATCGCCGATCATATCGACCAGAACCATGGCGGAAGGCGTGCCCTGCAATTGATCCACAAATGCACGCGAGCCATAAATCCAGTCCCACCCGGGCAAATTGCCCTGAGCTTCGCTGTCGAAGAACACCAGCCAGACCTGATCCGCCTGGGACGTTTCTTTGGGCAGCACGCGGGCCAGCTCCAGCAGGACGGCCACGCCGGACGCACCGTCGTTTGCGCCCGGCACAGGCTGCAAACTCAATTGTGGATCGCGATCCGGGTC
>CALMIB010000178.1 GCA_937863945.1 uncultured Longilinea sp. | reverse complement strand
TGAACCTACACATTCAGCATCAATATCAGGTAAATCAGATGTTGCAAAAGCCGGGAAATAATTTGCTTTTTTCAAATCTCTTCTCCGTGTCCTCCGTGTCTCCGTGGTGAAAATGCTTTAATCGACCAATTCGAAATACAGGTAAACCATGCAGGATATTATTCTCAAAACCATCCACATCGAGCACGCCCGGCAGGGCAGCTACTTCACCGTGCCGTTCGAGGTGCCCGAAAACGTCGAGCGCCTGTCGCTGCGCTACGACTACCCGCGCCGGCCCGGGGTCGACCATGACCTGCCCAACGGCCGCTACACCGCGCGCGACGAAGTCAACATCATCGACCTGGGCCTGATCGCGCCTGACGGCCGCCAGGTGGGCGCCTCGGGGTCCGATAAGCTGGCCTTCACCGTCAGCGAAACGGACGCCACCCCCGGTTACATCCCCGGCCCGATCAGGCCTGGCACCTGGCAGATCCTGGTCGGCGCGTACAAAGTCGAGCCGGGCGGCGTGACGGTTGAATACGAGATCACGCTCGATCACAAGGTCCGCCGCCTGTTCAGGGGCGACCTGCACGCCCACACGCTGGCCTCCGACGGCGTGCACACGCTGGAAGAGCTGGCCTGGAAGGCCAAACGCAACGGGCTCGATTTTGTAGCCGTCACCGACCACAACCAGTTCGTCAGCGCCGCACAGTTGCCGCGCATCGACGGCATCACCCTGATCCCCGGCGTCGAGTGGACGCACTACCAGGGGCACGCCAACTTCCTCGGCGTGGATGAACCCTACGACGGCAGCTTTTTCACCAATACCTTCGAAGAAACGCAGGCTAAATTCGAATCCGCCCGCCGGCGCGGCGCCACCATCACCGTCAATCATCCGCTGGACGAGAATTGCGGCTTCCGCTACGACATGGCGCGCCTGCCCTTCGACTGCCTGGAAGTGTGGAACGGCCCGATGCGCGAGAACAACTTCAAAGCCATCGGTCTTTGGCAGCAAATGCTCAGCACCGGGCGCAAGATTCCCATCAGCGGCGGCAGCGACTACCACCGCGACACGCCTTTCATCTTCCTGGGCGGGCCGACCATGGGGCTCTACGCGGGCTCGCGCGGCGCCGGCGACCTGCTGGCCGCGCTGCGCGCCGGCAACGGCTTCATCACCTTCGCGCCCAACGGTCCAACGGTGGAACTCACCGCCGGTGATGCCATCCTGGGCGAGAGCGTGCGTTGGGCCGAGGTGCGCGAATTGCGCATCCAGGCCGATGGGCTGCTCAAAGATGACGTGCTGCGCGTGGTCACCGCGGCGAGCAGCGATGTGCTGCTGCAGGCGCCCGCCGACGGAAGCGCCGACCTGGTATATCAAATGGCCGCGCCAGGCTTCGCCCGCGTTGAAATTCTGCGCGCCTTCCTTCCGGGAGTCCCCATGCTGCCGGCGCTGCTTTCCAACCCAATTTATTTTGACGAGGGTTGATTTTTTTTCATCCCGTACAAAAAAGCCCCCGGCAGCGGGTTTCCCTGGCCGGGGCTTTTTATTCAAAACGGCAAATTGAGTCTTATCCCTGCGTCCACAGGATCTTGGCATCCACCGCCACAGCGCGTTCCGGTTGGACGATCACCGGGTTGAGGTCCATCTGCAGGATATCGTCCTGGTAGAATTCGCCAAAATGTGAGATTTTCACCAGCAGATCGATCAGCCCCTCGCGGTCGGTCTGGATGCCGCGGAAGCCTTCCAGCAGCTTATGCCCCTTCAATTCGCGCAGCATCTCGTCGGCATCCCGGCGGGTGATGGGCACCATGCGAAAACTCACATCCTGGTACAGTTCGGCGGTGGTGCCGCCCAGCCCGCACATGACCGCCAGTCCAAAGGTCGAATCGCGCACCAGCCCGACGATCATCTCCACGCCGCGCCCTTCCATCTCTTCGATCAGGATGTCGCCGGTCGCGAAGCGGCTGCGCATATCGGCCACGGCTTTTTCCAATTCATCCCGGTCGCGGATGCCGAGCAGCACGCCCTTTTGTTCGGTCTTGTGCAAAATTTCGGCGGAACTGATCTTCACCACCAGCGGGTAGTTGAGCGGGATGGCCTGGAGTTGCTCGCCCGGCCGCAGGACAATCGACCTGGGCACGTTCACGCCCACTTCGCGCAGCGCCGCCTTGACCTCGTACTCGCCCACCGGCGCGCCCGGCTGCAGCGTGGGGGCAACTGCGCCGGCCGTTTCAACCGGGTCTGCCTGCGCGGCTTGCAACTTTCGCAGCATTGTGCCGCGTTTGGCCAGCGTATCAATCGCCTGCACGCCGCGCCAGATCGAAGTGAAGGCGGGCACCTTTGCAGCGTTGAATTTTTGCATCGCCTTGAGGACGATATCCGACCCGATCGGCACAACGATCATCGGTTTGCTGCCGTTCCTGGCCCAATGGATGATGATGTCGATCAGGTTTTCGTCAATGGCCGGCGGCTGAAAGCCCAGTGTGAACAGAATGATATCCACGCCCGCGTCTTCCTGCAGGGCCGAGAGCGCCGCATCGCACATGGCATTGTTCAGGCTGGCTGTCAGGTCAACCGGGTTGCGCACCGCGGCAAACGAAAGCGCCGCGCTGGCGATTTTCTGCTTGGTCTCCTCGCTGAGCACAGCCAGTTTGGCGCCGATGCCCGGCCGGTTCGACTCGATGAAATCGGAGGCCACAATGCCAAAACCACCGCCGTTGGTCAGCACGGCCCCGCGGCAGTCATCGATCGGCGGCATGAACGCCAGCACGCGGGCGGCATCCATCAATTCCTGCGGATCATACACGCGGATCACGCCCGCCTGGCGCAGTGCGCCGTCGGTGACACGGTCGGAGCCGGCCAGCGAACCGGTGTGAAGCTGCACGGCGCGCGCGCCCGCCTCGGAACGGCCCGCCTTCAGCAAAATCACCGGTTTGTGCGGAACAATCCGCCGGCATCGCTCGAGGAATCCCTGCG
Organism: uncultured Longilinea sp.; assembly: GCA_937863945.1. Classification (GTDB taxonomy): domain Bacteria; phylum Chloroflexota; class Anaerolineae; order Anaerolineales; family Anaerolineaceae; genus Longilinea. Next base: position 2,740 of record CALMIB010000178.1, on the reverse strand, counting down.
GGTCGGCGAAACTCTCCAGGTACATCGCCAGAACGTCCGTCCCAGGATCTTCTGCGTAATAATCCATCAGTTCGTTTTCGTTGATGTCCAGCCGGTTGCCAAAGCCCACAAAAGCCGAGATCGAGACGCCGGTCAGCGCATTGGAATCCATTTCGCCAACCGCGATGGACCCGCTTTGCGAAAGGATGGCGATATTTCCGGGATCAGGGCGGCGCATGTGCTCAGCCGGCAGAAAGTTCGTATCCAGGCCGATTCCTGGCACCAGCAGCCCCAATGTGTTGGGCCCCAGCAGGCGCGTCTGGCTGCCGCGCAGCATATTTCCCAGTTGCTGTTCGAGCGCGTAACCGGCATCGCCGGTTTCGCTAAAACCGCCGGCAATTGCCACGATGGCCTTTACGCCCAGTTGAATGCATTCCTGCGCCGCGCCCAGGGTCGGCCCGGCCGGCAGAGCCAGCACCGCCAGGTCGGGCACTTCCGGCAGGTCGCGCACCGAAGCATACAGCGGCAGCCCGCAGGCTGTGCCGCCTTTGGGGTTGACCGCGTAAACCCGGAATTTGCCCTTGACCACCTGCGTCAGAATGATATTGCCGACTTTACCTTCCTGCGCCGAAGCGCCGACAACGACCACCGATTGAGGTTTGAGCAATGCTTCGATATTGTTTCCCATACTCTCTCCAGGAAATATAAATGTCGCCGCAGACCAACGCGAATTGGGTCAGCATCTGGGTCGGCAGATTCGATTATAAAGGAAACGACGCCGGTCACAAGTTTTTGGCCAGTTTTTTTTACAATTCATGCCGCGCTTAAACAAAATTTCTCCCCGAGCGGCATGCCCGGGGAGAAATTGAATCGATCCATGCAAACGCCGGTTGGCTTCAATCGCTCAGGACAGCCAGCCCTAAATCTCGAACTCGGCGCTCAAATTCTTAATGAACTCCGCGGACAGAATCCCGGCCCGCAAAGCTTTTTGAAGCAAAACAACCAGTTCATCCTCACTGAGCATCAGTGATTGGGCATGCACGGGTTCCGGGCTCTGGCATGAAAAGCGGATCTTCGCCCCGCCTTCCGGCATATAGACCTCCTCGATTCTGGCTTGAGCGCCGCGCAAATCCAGGGCAACTGAGCGTTTTCTCTTCGAGTTGTTACCACGTTCACCCATCTTCGTTTCCTTTCAGGGGGCCGGAGAATCAGGCAGGGCCGTCTTCAATGAACACCGAATCAACGATGCCAACGATGACCGAAATGACGCACGCATCTGGATTGTTCAACACCTGGCGGGCGCCGTTGCCTTCGCGGTTAATCAGCACCGTGTCGCCGATGCCGGCGTGCGTATTATCGAGGGCGATGAAGTCCTCGTCAACCGCGTCGCCCTCCAGCGTCAGGGGCTGCACCACCAGCAGCCGCCGGTTCTTGAAATCGCGGTGGCTGAGGGTGGTGACAACCGTTCCAACCACTTTCGCCAGGATCATCGCAACCTTTCTAAGTGAAGCGGTTAACCCCGCGCTTCAGGGTGTAATCCAGGCTGCCGTCCGGCAGGACGTGCAGCTCGTCCACCACGCCCACCAGCGCCAGGTCAACCGGCACGAATTTGACATCCGGCAATGCCAGCGCCGCCTCGCGCGAACGCACCATCACGCACAGGTCGCCCACGCCGGCATCCACCACATCCGCTGCCACCTGAAGGGCGCCCAGCGGTTTGAGGTCCTTGTTCAGCGGCTGAACCACCAGCAGTTTTAACCCTTCGGTGCCGGGGTATTTCAGCGTGCAGACCGCAGTGCCTTTCACCCTGCCCAGCAGCATGGCCTACTTGATCCCCACATTCTGCAACACCCGTTTGATGATGACGTCCACCAGGTTGGCATCCACCTGGCTGCCCAGCCGTGCGATCACCGCGTTGCGCACCCGCTGTTGAAGCGCTTCGCCGTCTGCCTGCGCCGGCTGCACCACCTGTGGAGCGCCGGCGGGGGCGGGCGCAGGCGCAACGGCGGGGGTCGAAGCCGGCAGGGCGCTGGCAACCGGCCTGGGCTGCTGCGCCACGTAGGGCCGCACCGGCGCAGCCGGAGGATTTTCCGGCCTGTCGCTCACCAGGCGCATGCCCAACCGGTTGGCCTTCTCATAGGCCAGGTCGGTCAGCACCACCTGGTCGTTGATCTCAAGCGACAGGATACCGCGCTTGACCATGTCCTCGATATCCCGCTCGGTTATGAAATCCTTGGGCATGAAATTCTCCAATCTACCCGGCTGCTCAGGAGCCGTCGCGGCCCTGCAAACTCTCCAGGGCGCGGATGGACGCATCCCGGGCGGTGATGATTTCAGCCTCTGAACCCGAAAGCCACATGCGGCCAAAACGGCCCACCGAAGAGACGTGAATCAGCTTGATGCTGGCCTTTTTCTCGGCCTCGTTGCAGGCGTAGTTGATATACGCCGCCGGCGCGCACTCCAGCACCAGCATCGTCTCGCCGGGAACCAGCATGCTGCCGCGGCGAAAACGGTTGAGCAGTTGCGACTGGTAGGGATCGATGCGCGTGATCACCTGGGTCGAAACCACCTGCGGGCGGATGCGGTCCTCCATGGTCAGGCCCAGCCGGTCCAGCACCACCCGGCCAGCTTCCTGGACGGCCGCCTGATTGGGCGAATGCACTTCGAACATGCCAAATTCGCGCTCGACAATTTGCGCGCCGGGGCGGGCTTCGGTGGCCTTCACGGCGATATCCACCACCCGAAAGACCTCGTTCCCGGG
>CALMIB010000177.1 GCA_937863945.1 uncultured Longilinea sp. | reverse complement strand
GAAGGATCGCCAGGCAGCCCACACAAAGCCATTTCTTAATCATCAAAATCAGTAAAGCTCCAAACTTTGATTCTACTCCAATTTTGCCCGCTTTGATCAACAGCCGAGCTATCCCATGAGATTTAATTTGACTATTGGGGTAAAATTAATAAACAAGCTTTCCACATGACAACGTCCCCCATTTTCCGGGCAAGCATACTCGTTCAGGAGATACCGCATGCAGCCTGTTGACCAGACGCGCAAAATCCTCCAATACACCTCCTCGGGTGGCTGGGAAACCAGCGACGCACGGATTATCGACGAAGCGCCGGTGGAATTAAATGTCAACGGCGAACCCTGGTTGACTTTCATGTGTACCCCTTCCCACCTTGAAGCACTGGGAGTGGGCTTTCTTTATAATGAAGGCATCATCATTCATGCGAATGAGATATCCGCCGTTCGCGCCTGTGATACCGGCTGCCAGTTGGATGTCTGGCTGAACCATACCGTCACAAAGCCGCTCCAATGGCGGCGCACGTCCGGTTGCACCGGCGGCGCCACGGCAACCCAGGAATCCAACCTTTCTCACGCTATCATGGAAAAAGATTTCCTCCCACCCGATCTCATCCTGGCCGGTATGGATGATTTACTGCGGCAGCAGGAATTGTATCGATCCACGCGCGGCGTGCATTGTTCCATGCTAACGGACGGCGAGGGCACGTCCCTTTTGGCGGAGGATATCGGCCGTCACAATACGCTCGACAAACTGGCCGGCCGGCTGTTGCTGGAAAATCCCCGCCTGAAGCGCCGCCTTGTGTTCACCACCGGCCGGATCAGTTCGGAGATGCTGCAAAAGTCAGCGCGCATGGGCGCTTCCGCGGTGATTTCGCGGACTTCACCGACCGCGCTTTCAGCCCGCCTGGCGGATGAATTGGGCATCACGGTCGTTGGATATGCGCGCCGCACACAGTTTAATGTTTACACGCATGCCTGGCGGTTTCAATCCGAAGCCATCAGCCTGGATGTCAACGCAGAGCCTGCCTGCGAATTCTGTTAACCCATCTGCCGCGCCAGGGCTTCAGCCTGATCCAGTTCTTCCTGGGAATTCACATTTCGAAAGGCCAGCCCCAGCGGGTCATACTTCTGAATCTCTTCCGGTGGAATAAACTGAACCTTAACATGCGGAAACCACGAAATCAGCCGTTTTTCGCCCTGCACCAGCGCCTGGCGAATGTGCGGCAAACAGGTTTCCTTGCGGTAAACGCTGTGCAACGGCTCGCGTTTCTCCCAGGTGCCGGGAATCGCCACATCCAACTCGTGCGATACCATCAATTCAATCTGGCGGCGCATCAGGTCCGGGCTGGCAAAGGGCAGATCGCAGGCTACCACCATCACAATCGGGTGCTGGGCCGCCCAGATGGCCGTGTACAGCCCGCCCAGCGCTCCTTGCCCGGGGAAGACGTCCGCGACCAGCGGAACATTTGCGGTTTCAAAGCCTTTGGAGGTGTTGGTGGTGATCAGCACCTCGTCCGCCAGCGGCGCCAACCGCTCCAG
>CALMIB010000176.1 GCA_937863945.1 uncultured Longilinea sp. | reverse complement strand
ACGTATCCTGGATGATGGCCCCATGCGGGCAGGCGGCAATGATTCTCTGGCGCGTTTCGGCATCCGGGCAGCGCTCCGCGAACCAATAGCGGTCATAATGGCATACGTCATGCATTTTGCTGCGCGTCTCACCGATCATACACCCCAGGGCCAGGTTCTTAAACGCGCCGCCGTAGGAACAAGACGGATGCCCCTTGGCGTGCGCGAAATTCACCAAAAAGGATGCTTCTTCGATCAGTCCGCACACCTTCCAGGTGTCCAGGTTCTTGTACGGCCGTTCGTGGGCGTAAAAGTGGCGTTCGTTCGGCCCGGCCGCCGGGTAGATCGGGCAGCCGATCACCTCTGGTGAATATCCGCGCGACTCCGCGCCGTTGACCACCCAATCCAGATCCACCAGGAAGGGCTTTCCACCGCCGTCTTTAATCGCCTGAACCACCTTGCGGATAAACACCGGATGGATCACGGAGTAGCTGATATTGACACCCGTGTGCACCTTGAGGGCCACCACCTCATCTTTCACGCGCTCACGCAGATGCAATCGATCCAAAATCAGGTCCAGTTTCGCGGGCAGCGTCTCAGCCGCCACCAGCCGCGCCTGGCGTGGAGAACCGTAATAAACCATGCTGGTCATTGCAGCACCTCTTTGTGTTGAAGTGGAATGCCAGCAATTATAAAGCACCACGTGCAATTTCCTGGAATGAATCCGTTGATTGCGTGGATTATAATCAAGGCGTGACCCACCCATCCGAGCAACAACCCAGCCTGCCTTATGAAACCCTGAACGGTAATCTTGAAAGGATTACCTACCAGAATGACGAGACCGGCTATACCATCGCCCGTCTGCGCCAGCCCGGGGAGGCGGGCGAAATCACCGTTGTCGGCAATCTCCTGGGGGTCAACGTGGGCGAAACGCTCACGCTGCACGGCTTGTGGACGCTTCACCCGCAATACGGCCGCCAGTTTGAGATCCGCCATTTCAGCCTCGAAGCACCGACCACGATCGAAGGCATTCGCCGTTATCTTTCCAGCGGCGTGATTCGCGGCGTTGGAACCCGCACCGCCGCGCAGCTTGTCGAGCAGTTCGGCGTCGACACGCTCAAGGTCCTGGATGAAACGCCGGAACGGCTGCGCGAATTGCCCGGAATCGGCCGCAAACGGGCCGCCCAAATCCTGGCGGGCTGGGAAGATCAAAAGCAAATCAAAGAAATCATGTTTTTCCTGCAATCCCAGGGAGTCAGCGCCAGGCTGGCTGGAAAAATCTACAAGGCCTATGGGGATGCAGCCATCGGCGTGGTGCACGCGAATCCGTACCAGTTGGCCGCCGACATCGACGGCATCGGCTTTAAAACCGCCGATCAGATCGCCCGCCAGACAGGCATTCCGACCGACTCGCCGGTTCGCATCCGCGCCGGTTTGCTGTACGCGTTGGAAAAACTGGCCGGCGAGGGCCATTGCTATGCGCTGCGCGACCAGCTCGCTGCCGAAACGGCCGAGGTATTGCACCTGGAGCCGGCCTTGTGTCAGGCGCAGGTCCAGGCGCTGCTTGACCGCCAGGACTTGATCCAGGATGGCGATGCGCTTTACCTGCGCAGTCTCTACACCGCCGAGAACAAAACAGCGTGGCACCTGCAACGGCTGCTCACCGCCACGGCGGACCGCATCGCGGGTTTTTCTGAACCTGGGCAGGAAGCCGTCGACCAGGCGATTGATCAGTTCTCGGCCATTCAGCTTTCCGAGGAACAAAAGGCGGCAGTCTATACGGCCCTGACCCGCAAGGTGTCCATTATCAC
>CALMIB010000175.1 GCA_937863945.1 uncultured Longilinea sp. | reverse complement strand
ACCCACCCACAGGGTACCGTAAGCGTCCATCGTCACGGCAAGCACGTCGCTATCCGAAAGCGTCGCGGCCTGGTTGGGGCGGTGCTGGTAAAGTTTGAACTTTTGCAGCGATCCGGCATATTTGCTCAACCCACCGCCGCCGGTGCCAATCCACAGGACGCCGCCGCGGTCTTCATACAACGCCCAGATCGAATCGCTGCTGACCGAGTAAATATCGCTCGAGTTGTAGCGGTAATGGGTGAAGCGCCCGTGCGGACGGTCCAGGCGGTTGATGCCGGCCCTGGTGCCAATCCACAACGTCCCGTTGCGATCCTCATAGATCGCGCGGACTTCGTCGCTGCTGAGCGTATTGGCGTCGCCCGGCCGATTGCGGAACTGCGTGAAGGTTTGCGCAATGCGGTTGAACAGGTTCAAGCCGCCGGTTTCAGTGCCCACCCACAGGTTGCCCTGGCTATCTTCGAACACGCACCGCACGGCATCGGAACTGAGGCTTAAGGGGTCAGCGGGGTTAGCGCGATAAGTGCGAAAGGAGTCGCTTTGGCGGTCCAGGGCGTTCAGACCGCCCGCGGCAGTTCCAACCCACAACACGCCCTCACGGTCTTCCACGATGGAAAGCACGTGGTTATCGCTCAGGCTGTCCGGCCGGGAAGGGTCGTACTGGTAGCGGATAAAGCTGTCGCTGGCGGCGTCGTAACGGCTCAAACCGCCGTCCTCGCTGCCCACCCACAGCGCCCCCTGCCGGTCCTGGTACAGGCTGGAAATCTCCATGCCGGCCAGCGAGCGCTCATTGCCAACGCGGGTGCGGTAGTGCACAAAGGTGCCGCTGCCGGGGTCGTACCGGTCCAGGCCGTTGAGCGTGCCCACCCACAGGCGGTTCGCGCCGTCCACCAGCAGCGCGGTGACGTTGCTGTCGGCCAGCGATTCGGGGTCGTCCAGGTCGTGCTTGAAGACCTTGAACTCGTACCCGTCGTAGCGGTTCAGCCCGTCCTCGGTGCCAACCCACAGGTAACCCTGCGGGTCCTGCAGGATGGCGCGCACCCAGCTTTGCGACAGCCCCTGTTCAACCGACAGGCGCTCAAACCGCTCCACCTCGAGGCCGGCCTGCGCCGGCTGCACGCTGCCCAGCAGCGCGGATGCGCACAGGAAAGCGAGCCCGACCCTGGTTACGATCCTGGAGATGAAATGCATACTTAGCATTTTACCCGCAGGCGCAACTTTTTGACCGGCAAAAAGGCCAGTATTCCAAAAGAAAAACCCCGGCAGAACTCGCCGGGGTCATGGGTGACGCAATGTTTACTTGAGGTTTTCGGCCACAAAATCCCAGTTGACCAGGTGATCCAGGAAAGCCTGGACGAAATCTGGCCGCCGGTTCTGATAATCCAGGTAGTAGGCATGCTCCCACACGTCCACCGTGAGCAGGGCCTTCTGCCCCTTGGCCAGCGGCGTTTCGGCGTTGGGCGTCGAAACGATCTTCAATTCGCCGCCCTCCAGCACCAGCCAGCCCCAGCCTGAGCCAAAGCGGCCAACCGCCGCGGCTTTGAATTGCTCGACGAACCTGTCATAGCCGCCGAAGGCCGCATCGATGCGCGCCGCCAGCTCGCCGGAGGGTTTGCCGCCGCCGCCGGGCTTCATGCAGTGCCAGAAGAAGGTATGGTTCCAAACCTGGGCCGCGTTGTTGAATATGCCGGCCCTGGCCGCGTCGCCGGCCGCCAGCAGGATGATCTCTTCGAGCGATTTGCTTTCCAGGTCGGTTCCGGCGATCAGTTTGTTCAGGTTATCCACATACGCTTTGTGATGTTTGCCGTGATGGAAACTGAGCGTGCGCGCGGAATAATACGGTTCCAGCGCATCTTCTGCAAAGGGTAATGCAAGCAGTTCAAAAGCCATTTTGTCCCTCCCTGTGAGATTTGGTCTTACGAATTGATATTTTCCCGGCCGTTAGCCCGCCCGCCGGGCGCAGTTTGAACCCGAGCCCGGCAGCAACTGCCAGGCCCGGGAATGTTCACGCTGTTTACGCGATGGTGATTTCCTTGCTGAGATACACATCCTGGATGGCATTCAGCAGCGCCGCGCCTTCCTTCATCGGGCGCTGGAAGGCCTTTCGGCCGGAGATGAGGCCCGCGCCGCCGCCGCGCTTGTTGATCACCGCGGTGCGCACCGCTTCAGCCAGGTCGCTTTCGCCGCTGGAGGCGCCGCCGGAGTTGATCAGGCTGGCGCGACCCATGTAGCAGTTGGCCACCTGGTAGCGCACCAGGTCAATCGGGTGCTGGCTGGTGAGCTGGGTGTAAATGCGCTCGTCGGTCTTGCCATAGGGATTTTCTTTGGAGGAAATCGCTTTGTAGCCGCCGTTGTTTTCGGGCAGTTTCTGCTTGATGATGTCGGCTTCGATGGTGACGCCCAGGTGGTTGGCCTGGCCGGTCAGGTCGGCTGATACGTGGTAATCGACGCCGCCCGTCTTGAAGGCCGGGTTGCGCAGATAGCACCACAGGATGGTGGCCATGCCCATTTCGTGCGCCATGGCAAAGGCCTGCGCCACCTCGATGATCTGGCGGGTGGATTCGGGCGAGCCGAAGTAAATCGTGGCGCCAACGGCCACCGCGCCCATGTCGCGGGCTTCCTTGATCGTGCCGAACATGATCTGGTCAAACTTGTTCGGGTAGGAAAGGAATTCGTTGTGGTTGATCTTCACGATGAAGGGGATGTGATGGGCATACTTGCGCGCAACGCTGCCCAGCACGCCGTAAGTGGAAGCCACCGCATTGCAACCGCCTTCGATGGCCAGCTTGACGATGTTCTCACCGTCAAAATAGATCGGGTTTTTGGCGAAGGATGCCCCGCTCGAATGCTCGATACCCTGATCCACCGGCAGGATGGACATGTAACCGGTATTGGCCAGACGGCCGGTGCCATACAGCGCCTGCAGACTGCGCAGCACGGTGGTCGGCCGGTCGGAAAGCGCCCAGGTGCGGTCGACCCAATCGGCGCCCGGCAGGTGAATTTGATCCTTGGTGATGGTCTTGCATTCATGCTGCAAAAGCGCTTGGGCTTCATCGCCCAGCAGGGATACAATTTTTTCGTACATAGTGCCTCCGTAAAAAGGTAAAGAATTGATCCAGTTCATCACCGGTTTCGGCCGGTTGGGATGGGCAGGGTGTGGAGTGCGTCTTCAGCCTGGATTGATTTCCCAATCGCGCGGAAACAGGCCGCCAGTCATTGATATGATAAATTATACCCTGATCTGGCATAAATCATCCGGCGAATCCCGCGTTCCGTGAGTTCAGCACAGGGTACGGTATAATGCTAAGTGACAATGATGATCACCGCTGCCCAACGGCAGCGTTGGAGGCAAGCGCTCATGCAAACCTACCCCATCCCCATGACCCCCGGGCCGGTGATGGTGCCGCCCGAAATCCTGGCCGCCGGCCAGGTCAACTACGGCTCTGGCGACACCGAGCCGGAATATTTGGAACTGTACAACCAGACCGAAGCGGAACTGCGCCAGCTGTTCGCCACGGCCAACCGCGTGGTCATTCAAACCGGCGAAGGCATGTTGGCGCTGTGGGGCGCGCTGAAGAGCTGCCTGAAGCCCGGCGACCGGGTGGTGGCGGTTGCCAGCGGCGTGTTTGGTTTTGGTATCGCCGAAATGGCCGAATCGATCGGCGCGGTCGTCAAGGTGGTGCCCATCCCCTACAATCAAACCATCACCGACTGGCAGGCCATCGAGGCCGCGCTGGCGGATTACCGCCCCAGGATGATCACGGCCGTGCATTGTGAAACGCCTTCCGGCACGCTCAACCCGTTGGAGCGGCTCGGCCAGCTCAAGCGCGAATACGAAGTCCCGCTGCTGTACGTGGATGTGGTCTCCAGTCTGGGCGGCGCGCCGGTGAAGGTGGACGAATGGGGCATCGACCTGGCGCTGGGCGGCTCGCAGAAGGTGCTCTCCTGCCCGCCGGATATGTCCTTCCTGGCCGTCAGCGATGCCGCCTGGGAGATCATCGAGCAGGTCAATTACCCCGGCTACGATGCGCTCAAGCCCTTCCGCACAGCCCAGCAGACCGCCGCATTCCCCTACACGCCCAACTGGCATGGCACGGCGGCCCTGCATGTCGCCGCCCGGCGCATCCTCGACGAAGGCCTGGAAAACAGTTTCCAGCGGCATGCCGTGGTGGCCGACTACTGCCGCGAGCGCCTGACCAAAATGGGCCTCAGCCTCTACCCGGCGCGCAGCGCGATCGCGTCGCCGACCGTCACCGCGGTCAACGTGCCCGAACCGCTCGGCTGGCCGGAATTCGACCGGCGGCTGCGCGCCCGCGGCCTGGCCGTCGGCGGCAGCTACGGCCCGCTGGCCGGCAAGGTCTTCCGCCTGGGGCACATGGGCTCGCAGGCCGACCTGGACCTGGTGAGCCGCGCGCTGGACGTCATCGAAGATGTGCTGAAGACGGCCTGAAAGGTCAATCCAACCAAGCTGTAAACTGCGGAGGCTCCCCGATGGGTCAGCCTCCGCTTTTTTGGCAATTTTCGTACCAGCGTGACAGTACTTTGTCAGTCTGAGCGGGTATTCTCAGAATGATTAATTGCAATGCAATTTTGATTCATCAGGGGGCGGGAAATGGCAGTATCCACTTATCCGTATCGGATTCCCACATAC
>CALMIB010000174.1 GCA_937863945.1 uncultured Longilinea sp. | reverse complement strand
GGCTAAGCCGATGCCCAGCGCGGTCATTTGAGCCTTGCCGCCGTGCCCCTACCGGCGGTTCGGATGGGATCGCCCTGTTGGGGCCTGCCCAGACCGGGCACGGCGGTGCTGGTTGCTTGTACGGCAGGCTTACCCGGCCGCTTCTTCACCGCCGTCGTAGCCGCGCAGGTGCGGCCAGCGCCGCGCCACCAGCCCGGCGGCCAGCACGCAACCCAGCCCGCCGGAGATGATGGCCGCGGCCGGCCCGAAGGCCTGCGCCACCAACCCCGATTCCACCTCGCCGAGCTGCGGCCCGCCCTGGAAGAAGATCTGGTTGATGCTGATCATGCGCCCGCGCAGTTCGTCGGGGGTTTGAATCTGGCGGATGGTGTTACGCAGGATGGTGCTGACCGAATCGGCCGCGCCGATGAGGATGAGCGCGCCCAGCGTGAGCCAGAAGCTGCGCGACAGGCCGAACAGCGCCGTGGCCAGCCCAAAGACGACCACCGCGCCCAACAGCAGGCGGCCCTGTTTGCGCAGCCGCGCGTGCTGTGAAATGAACAGCGCGGCGCTCACCGCGCCGATCGACTGCGCCGCCGAGAGCCAACCGTACTGCTGCACGCCCACGTGCAGCACGTCGCGCGCGATGAAGGGCAATAACGTGTTGGCCGAGGAGAAGAAGGTGGCGAAAAAATCCAGGATCATGCTGCCCAGGATGACCGGCTGCCCCAGGATGAAACGCCAGCCGGCGCGGATGTCGAGCAGCCCGGCGCCCACCCGCGCGCGCAGGCCGTTGTGCGCCTCGCGTTTGGCGGCTTGCTGCGCCACCGGCCCGATTGCCAGCAGCGCCGCGATCACCGCCAGGAACGAGGCGGCGTTGATCAGGTACACCGAAAACAGCCCCATCCCGGCGATGGCCAGCCCGCTCAGCGCCGGCCCGATGATGGCGCCCAGGTCGGCGGCGATGGAGGTCATGCTGAAGGCCGAGGGCAGGTCCTCGCGCGGCAGCAGGTTGGGGATGATCGACTGGCGCGCGGGCAGGTCGAACGAGATGGCTGCCGCCTGGACCGCCGTCAGCAGGTAGATCCAGCCCAGGCGGATCCCGCCGGTGAGGGTGAGCAGCCCCAGCGCCAGCGCCACCAGCGCCTGCACCGCCTGGGTGATGAGCATGATCTTGCGCCGGTCGTAGCGGTCGGCGAACAGGCCGCCGATGAGCGCGAAGGCCAGGATGGGCAAAAAGCGCGCCAGCCCGATGCCGCTGACGGCGATCGGCTGGTCGGTGAGCTCGCGGATGTGCCAGAGCAGGGTCCAAAACTGCATCTGCGATCCGGCGATCGAGATGAACAGCCCGGCCCACAGCAGGGTGAAGCGGCGGTGACGAAGGGCGGGAGGAAGGATCATAGGGCAGCGGTTGGCTTTTAGCGATTGGCTATTTGCAAACGGTAAAGGTTTATGCAACTCAAAAAGGACAATGAATCCATAAAAAATACTGGTTTTTGATTTTGTCGAAACTGCTAAAAGCCAATAGCTTTCAGCTAACGGCTCGGTCACGTCCCCCAATCGCGCAGGTACAGGAAGTCGTAGCCGATGGTGCGGTTGGAGAGCTTGGCGATGGGCGGCAGTACGCGCTTGAAGTGGTTGCGGCGGATGCGATTGACCACGGCGGTGACGAAGGCTTCGGCGAAGCCCGCTTCGACGGCCTCCTGCGGCGTGTAGCGTTGATCGACCAGCAAATACAGCAGCCGGTCGACGTCGGCGTAGGTGAAACCCAGCTCGCCCTCGTCGGTCTGGCCGCTCCACAGGTCGGCCGAGGGCGCCTTGTCGAGGATCGAGGCCGGCACGCCGAGCGCGCGCGCGAGCTGGCGCGCCTGCGTCTTGTACAGGTCGCCGATCGGGTTGATGGCGCAGGCCGAATCGCCGTACAGCGTGGTATAGCCCAGCAAGATCTCAGTCTTGTTGCCGGTGCCCACCGCCAGCCCGCGGAAGGCCTCGGACTGGTCGTACAGCACGATCATGCGCGCGCGCGCCATGATATTGCCCTTGCGCGTGTTGCTCATCTCCGGGAAGGCCGTGATGAGCGGGTCGACCATGCCGGTGATTTCGTAGGTCAGCGATTGCACGCCGGTGGCGTCGATCACCTTCTGCGCGTCGTCGAGCGAATCCTGCGCCGAGGTGCGGTAGGGCAGGCGGATGGCCAACACATTTTGCGGGCCGAGCGCCTCGGCCGCCAAAAAGCAGGAGAGGGCCGAATCGAGCCCGCCGGACAGGTTAATAACCGCTTTTGAAAAACCCACGCGGTTGAGTTCGCTGCGGATGAAGCCCGTCAGGATGCCGCGGGCCAGTTCGGTGTTGATGGTTAAATCGACTTCGGTCATGGCTGCCTCCGGCTAGCGCCCGGATGAAGTATCGCGCCCGGAAAAGATGCGCGTCATCTCGCGCTGCACCAGCGAGGTGCGCTCGTCGCGCAGCATGGGCAGGCGCGCGCGCGTGCGGTGCAACTGATTCAGGTCGATCTCGCCGAAGGTCAGCGCCTCCTGGTGGAACGGCCCGCAGGCCAACTGGTTGCCGTCGGGATCGTAGAGCGCCGAGCCGCCCCAGAAGTTCAACCCGTCCTCATAGCCGACCCGGTTGCTGTGCGCCACAAAGGAGGTGAACAGGCTGGCGTAGGCGCGGTTGATGTGATCGACCCAGCGAGCTGAATCGAGCGTGGCTTCGCCGGTCAGGCCGCGCCCCGGCGAGGCCGAGGTGAGCAGGAACAGGTCGGCGCCGTCGAGCCACAGCAGGTAGGGCGGTGAGGCGTGCCAGAAGTCCTCGCAGATCAGCACGCCCACGCGGCCGAAGCGCGTGTCGAAGGCGCGGATCGAGTCGCCCCAGGCGAAGAAGCGCCCCTCGTCGAACAGCCCGTAGGTGGGCAGATAGACCTTGTGGTGCACGTGCAGCACCTCACCGCGCGACAGGTAGGCCGCGGAGATGTAGAAGCGGTTGCGCACGTCCTCATCCACGAAGCCCACCAGCAGGTCCAGCTTCTGGCTGGCCTCCAGCAGCGGGCGGAAGACGGGATCGTCGCGGGTGGGGCGGTGCGAGACGGTGGGCACCAGGTCCTGCAGCACGTAGCCGGTCAGCGACAGCTCGGGGAACACCAGCAGGTCGGCCCCGCCGGCGTTGGCCTGCTCGATGACCGCCAGGTGCTTTTCCAGGTTGGCTTCCACGTTGCCCAGCACGGTGTTGATTTGGGAGAGGGCGATGGTTAGTTTCATGAGGGAGGAAGGAGGTCTGAGTAATGAAATTGTGATTCGGTATTCGTTGATGCGGTATGCGGTAATCGGCACTTCGGTAATCGGTGATGCGGTATTCGTTAATTTGGTTTACACAATTATTGAACACCGAATACCCAATACCGATCACCCACTACCGTCTCTTGCTATTCCACCATTTTATCACTCATCCGGCGCCGTTTTCGCTCAGCCCCCGTAACTTTTCCCCGCGATTGACGACTATAAAGATAAGTGAAAGCAACACATTATTCGTAGGTTTTTGAGCA
>CALMIB010000173.1 GCA_937863945.1 uncultured Longilinea sp. | reverse complement strand
TTGGCCAGCTTCACCGAGCAGGATTACCGTGACTTGCAGATCTGGTTTAACCTGGCCTGGTTCGACCCGGATTTCCTGGCGGAATCGCCTTTGAGGGAACTGGTTGAGAAGGGCCGCGACTTTACCGAAGAAGATAAACAGATCGTTTTTGACAAAGTCCTCGAAGTGATCCGGGGCGTGCTGCCGCTGCACAAGCAATTGCAGGATGCCGGTCAAATCGAGGTGATCACCACGCCGTACGGTCACCCCATTTTACCGCTGCTGATCGACTCGGAGCTGGCGCTGGTGGGCAACCCGGGCGGCGAAGTGCCGGCCCGCTTCCAGTATCCGCAGGATGCGGTGGTGCACCTGGAAAAAAGCGTGGAAATCTACCAGGAGAATTTTGGCAAGGCCCCCGCCGGGCTGTGGCCTGGAGAAGGCTCGGTTGCCCAGGCCGCGGTGCCGTACATCATCGATGCGGGTTACCAGTGGATGGCCACGGGCGAGCCGGTGCTGGCCAAATCGCTTGGCATCGACAGCTTCACGCGCGACGGCAAGGAAACCGTGAAGGAAGCGGATGATCTTTACCGCCCCTACTACGTCACCGACCCGGACGGCAACCAACTGGCGGTGTTCTTCCGTGACGGCGTGCTGTCCGACAAAATCGGCTTCACCTACTCGAGTATGACTGGCAAAGCCGCGGCCGCGGACATGATGCAGCGGTTGGAAAATATCCGCGAGAAGCTTGCCGATCAAAACGCCGCCGGCCCGTACATTGTCAGCATCATCCTGGACGGCGAAAACGCCTGGGAGAATTATGACAACGACGGCAAGGAATTCTTCCACAACTTCTACCAGATGCTCTCAGACAGCGAGACAATCCAAACCATCACGCCGTCCGAGTATCTGAAGCTGTACCCGGAACAGCGGGTGATCGAAGATTTGTACCCGGCAGCCTGGTTCAGCCCCAATTATGACACCTGGATTGGCGAGGCTGAGGAAACCACGGCATGGAACTACCTGGGGCTGACGCGGGGTTTCCTGGAGGATTACGCCGGTGATGCCTCGCCGGAGGCTATCGCGCAGGCGCAGGATTTCATGTACCTGGCGGAAGGCTCGGACTGGTTCTGGTGGTATGGCTCTGATCAGGATTCCGGGCAGGATTCGTATTTTGATCAGGGCTACCGCGCCCTGCTGCGCGGCGTGTATGAATCGTTGGGCGAGCCTGTGCCGCCCTTTGTGGATGTGCCCATCATCCAGGCACAGCCGGTTTCGGCTGACACACCGCTGAACGGCATATCGACCCCCACCATCGACGGCAAAGCCGATGAGGACGAGTGGGCCAAAGCGGCGGTTTATACGCAGGAAGATGGGACTCCGCTTGCCGGGTTTGAAGTGACGCTGGATAACGAGAACCTGTATGTCCGGGCGGACGCCGCGCAGAATGCTTCGCTGCCGGCGAAGGTTGGCATTTACGTTCTGTCACCGAAAACGGCTTATCCCAACTCGTTCACCGTGGCTGCTGAGGGCGAGAAAGCCGCGCTGTTGAACTTTGCCGTCTCGTATGCCTTCCTCTGGGATGGGGGCGAAACGCTGGCAGCTTATGAGGCCGGCGCGGATGGTTGGAGCGTGGTGGACAATGCTGCCGTCGGCAGCGCGGCGGCGAGCGGCAAGGTGCTGGAAACGGCCATACCGCTGTCGATTTTTGGCAGGCTGGGCAGCGGGGACGATCTGCGCCTGGCGGTGGTGGCCCAACCGGCCAACCAGGTGATTCCGGCAGGTGGCCCGGGGCAGGTCGTGCTTTCGGCGCTGGATACCTCCACGGTCGTGTTTGAAGTCATCGACCCGGAAGGCGACGATTACGGCCCCGGCACCTACACCTACCCGACGGACGGCGTGTTCAAGGATGACAAATCCTATGACTTGCAGTCGTTCCGCGTGTCGGTGGATGATACCAGCATTTTGTTCAAATTTGGTTTTTATGGCTCTGTTCCCAATCCCTGGGGGTCTCCGAATGGATTGGCGATTCAAACCCTGGATGTGTATGTTGACAAGGATCCAGGCGCGGGCACCGGCGCGCGCATGCTCTTCCCCGGTCGCAATGCCGCGTTGGAGGAAGGCAGCGGATGGGATGTTGGCATTTGGGCGGAGGGCTGGACGCCGAAGGTGGTGATGCCCGACCCGCAGACGCTCGAGCCCATAGCGGATACCGAGGCGAGTTTTAAGGTGGTAGTGGATGCGTCGGCCCAGACGGTGACGCTGATCGTGCCTAAGGAGGTCTTTGGCGGGGGCGATCCGGCCGCATGGGGTTATGCGGCGGTGGTGTTGGGCCAGGAAGGCTACCCGAATCCGCCCGAGGTCTGGCGCGTGCGCAACATTGCCTCATCTTCGGCGCAGTGGGCCTTTGGCGGAGCACCTTCGGATGCCAACCATACCCGCATCATCGATCTGATCTGGCCGGCGAACGGCGACGGCACCCAGGAAGCCATGCTCTCCAACTACGTTGGCAACAACAAACCGATGGCCGAATTAACCGCGGACGACGTTGCCCAACTTAAACTCTTGTTGGTTCAATAAGTTTGGCCTGAAGATTGCATCCCCTGGCGTGGGTTCATCCGACAGGGGATGCAATCGATACTGTTTCACCCTGAAAGAGGGTATTTTTCTGAGAGATCATGTTTGAGAACAGCGAATTATTCAACCTTGTAAAGCCGCGCAGCAGCGTGGAAATTCACCTGCCCGATGGGCGCGTAATTTCCGGTCCACGCGGTGCAGCGGTGGGTTTCTTTTTGCGCAAATTGCCCGAATGGCAAGATCCACCGATTGTGGCGGCGATCATCAACGGCGATTTGCGCGAACTCACCTTTCCGATTCACATGGACGCCAGCGTACAACCGGTTTCCATTGGCGACACCGACGGCGCCCGGCTGTACCGGCGGTCCTTGACCTTTCTGTTGGAAGTGGCCTTTGAAGACCTTTTCCCACAGGCCGCTCTCACCGTGGATCACTCCGTGGCGTCCGGCGGGTTCTACTGCCAGGTGGCAGGCCGCCCGCCGCTCAACGCCGCTGAAGTGGCCGCGCTGGAAGAACGCATGCGCGCGTTGGTGGCCGAGGACTTGCCGATCGAACGCCGCCAGGTGCCCATCGCTGATGCGATTGCATATTTTGAACAGAAAGGCATGCCGGATAAAGTCCGGCTGCTGCGCTACCGCCAAAAAAGCCACCTGGTGCTCTACCAGTTGCAGGAGCATCAGGATTACCACCATGGCTACATGGTCCCGTCAACGGGGTTCCTGGGGTATTTTGCCCTGACGCCGATGGGTGAAGGCTTTGTGCTGCGCTATACCCGCCGCCATTCTCCCACCAAGCTGCTGCCCATGCCGGCTTACCCCAAATTGTTGGAGACCTTCCGACAATATGGGGCCTGGTTATCGCGCTTGGGGATCGAGAGCGTGGGCGCATTGAATGATGCCATCACGGCCGGCAGAACGCGCGAGGTGATCCTGGTCAGCGAGGCGCTGCAAGAGCAGCAGATTGCCGAAATTGCCCAGCAGGTGGTTGAGCGCGCAAAGGATTCTCGCATCGTGTTGATCGCCGGCCCATCGTCATCCGGGAAAACGACTTTCTCAAAGCGGCTGACAATTCAATTGCTGGCACAGGGACTATCCCCGTACCCGATTGAATTGGATAATTACTTTGTGGACCGCGACCAAACGCCATTGGACGAGAATGGGCATTATGATTTTGAATCCCTGCGGGCGCTTAATACGACACTGCTGGCCAGTCACCTGCAACAATTAATTAACGGCGAAGAGGTCCAACTGCCGCGTTATAACTTCAAAACCGGTTGTTCTGAAACCGGAGAAGTGGTGCGGCTGCGCAAGGAACAATTGATTATTCTGGAAGGCATCCACGGACTAAACCCGAGTCTGTTGCCAAGCATTCGGGAGGACCAAACTTACCGCGTCTATATTTCCTGCCTGACCCAGCTCAACCTGGACCGGCATAACCGCATCTCAACCACGGATTCACGGCTCCTGCGCCGGATTGTTCGAGATGCGCGCGAGCGCGGCTATACAGCCCTGCAGACCATCTCGCGGTGGGAGTCGGTGCGGAAAGGTGAAAAGATGCACATTTTCCCGTACCAGGAAAACGCCGACGCGATGTTTAACTCGGCGCTTGTTTATGAACTTTCCGCGCTCAAAGCGCTGGCGGAACCGTTGCTACGGCAGGTGCCGCACGGGACGATTGAGCATATTGAAGCGAAACGGCTGCTGGCCTTCCTGGAATGGTTTCAGCCAATCCCTGAGGATATCATCCCGGATAATTCCATCTTGCGTGAATTCATTGGTGGATCGATGTTGAAAGAATTCAAGTTGTGGGATAACCCTGACGATTCCTTTGGGATTTACCACAATGGAAATGGGGGATAAAAAAACGCGCCGCTCAATCCTGGGCGGCACGTTGATTCAATCCGGCTTTTATTACCGGAGGTACTTTTTTACCACGATGGACAGCCGTTGAATGCCCTCGCGAATTTTTTCCGGTTTGGCATTCGAGAAGTTCAGGCGCATGGAATTCTTGACGCCGCCGTATGGGTAGAAGGATTCGCCCGGCACGAAGGCCACTTTTTCGGCAATGGCATCCTGGAGGATCGTCGTCGTGTCCATGTATTCCGGCAGGGTTAACCATAGGAATAACCCGCCGTGCGGATGGGTCCAGGTGGCACCCGCTGGCATGTTCTTTTCCAACTCCTCCAGCATGATGTCGCGCCGTTCCCGGTAGATCTTTCGGATGGTCAGCACGTGCTGGTCGATAAAGCCATTTTTCGCCACTTCATACGCAACGATCTGGTTGAAGGTTGGTGTTTGCAGGTCGGTGCCCTGTTTGGCCTGCACCATTTTGGTGATGACTTCCGCCGGGGCGATGACCCAGGCCAAACGCATTCCAGGAGCCAGCGTTTTGGAGAAAGTGCTCAGATAGATTACATTGCCGCTGTAGCCGCCATTTTGATCGCGTGATTTGTTATCCAGGAAGGCAATGGAAGGCAGGTTTTCACCTTCAAAGCGGAGCTGGCCGTATGGATCGTCCTCAATGATGGGCACGCCATAGCGGTCGGCTAATTCAACCAGTTTTTCGCGCCGTTCCAGTGAATAGGTCACACCGGTGGGGTTTTGGAAATTAGGCAGCGCGTAGATGAATTTGGGGCCGAAGCGAAGGGCTTTTTCAAGTTCGCTGATGATAATGCCGTCCTGATCCGATGGGACGGAAACATACTCCGCGCCGTAGGCGTTCCAGGCTTGAAGCGCGCCAAGATAGGTGGGGCTTTCAACCAGGATGCGATCACCACGGTTGATGAATAATTTACCGACCAGATCCAGGGCTTGTTGGGACCCCGAGGTTATGAGGATATTTTCTGGCGTTACCTCGATGCCGTAACGGGCAGAATGGCGGGCGATCATCTCGCGCAATGGCATATATCCATCCGTTGGGCCGTATTGCAGCGCTTGCGCGCCTTGCTCGCGCAACACTTTTTCACAGGCCACGCTGAACTCTTCGGTCGGAAAGACTTCCGGAGCGGGCATTCCGCCGCCAAAGGAAATCACATCCGGCATTTCGGTGAGCTTGAGCAATTCTCGGATGGCTGACCCCTTTATACGCTGCGTACGCATGGCGTAGCGATGATCCCAGGGTGTTTGCATTCTTTTCTCCTTCTTTCGAATGTTTCGTGGTTTGGATTTCATTTGAGAAATCCGAAAATCGAATATCGGACACCCACCTCACTTTACTTCTGGTACATGCTTCCGCCTCACCCGGAAGCCAATTCAAAGCCTGGCTGGCTGTTGGCGTCAACTGCCATTAGCCAGCCAGAAACTTCCCACATTATTTCGGGAACCGGCTGATCACGACCGCTGGGGTGGGCAGCGTGACCCGGTCGCCGGCTTTCATCTCCGCGGGCGCTTTTCCCGCGACTTTTGGTGCGCCCTGGTAAATGGCAATGGGCGTGCCTTCCTCGGCGGATTTGAGTTCCACGAAGGCCTGGCCGGTCAGGAAACCTTCAGCATCCACGGCGCAACTGGTGACCACGCCGATCACCCGGCCCTTGCGATCGAGGATTGGGTCGCCGTGGTGAGCCATACGAACGCCTTTTTCGGTGAAACGGAACCGAACCACCACGCCCTGGCGTTCTTTCTCACGCGCGATGAAGGCATCGCGGCCGATGAACCATGGCTTGTAGGTCTTTACATAAGAGCCAAAGCCCGCTTCAGCAACCCCGAGGTTCAGGTCTCCGCCCATTTCGTGCCCATACAGCGGCAGGCCGGCTTCGGTGCGCAGCGAATCGCGCGCGCCCAGACCGCAGGCTTTTAGCCCAAGTGGTTCGCCGGCTTTGAGGAGCGCGTTCCACAGGTCGGTCAGCCGGTCCGGGTGGACGAACAGCTCGAAAGCCATTTTCTCGCCGGTATAACCGGTGCGAGAGACGACCAGGTCAAAGCCGCCCACGGTGGCTTCACACAACTGCGTGCGTTTGAGCGCCATGATGCGCTTGCGCGTTTTGGCATCGCAGCCCAGTGAAAGCAGTATTTCTCGCGATTTGGGGCCTTGCAGCGCCAGGTCCACCAACCGGTCGGCGCCTTCCTTCGGGTCGCGCAAATTGCGGAAAGTCACCCGGCTGCCAAACGCCACCTTGCAGGGATGCTTGACATCGATCAGCACCTTGCCTTCACGCACGGCGTTCAACCAGGTGCGGTCCTTATCATCGTTGGAGGCGTTGACCACCACCAGGTATTTGTCCTGGCTGCGGCGGTAAACGAGCGTATCGTCGATCACATTGGCTTCCGGGTCGAGGAAATGGGTGTAACAGGATTCGCCAACGTCTAACCCGGCGATATCGTTGCCGCACACGCTGTCGAGGAAGGCAGGCGCGTCGGGCCCTTCGGCCTGATAAACGCCCATGTGGGCCACGTCAAACAGCCCGGCTGCCTGGCGCGTGGCCAGGTGTTCTTCGACCACCGAGGTGTACCAGACGGGCATTTCCCAGCCGGCAAACGGGATGATCTTCGCGCCCATGTTCTTATGTGCTTCGTAGAGCGGCGTGCGCAGCAGTTCCGCTGATTCGACTTCCTTCCACTCGAAGCGCGGCAGTGCCTGACCTGGGTGACCGATCATGCCGACATAGTACGGCTTGGTCTCGCAAATCGGATTGCCATCCGCCTTAGTGACCGGTTCTGCCTTGGATTCGGTAATATAGATTGGACCGGGTAGGCGGCGAATGGGTTCGGCGTCAAAGGCCGTATATCCGTCAGAAAGGTCGCGAAGCCAGGTGGCGGCCAGGCCGGCCGATTTTTCAGGGACGCTGAAGCGGTAGCCCGATTCGCTTACGCAGGTGATTACGCCATCGAGCGCGCCTTTCGGCGTGATCAGGCGGGTGTTCTGGGATTGGCCCGGCTGGAGCGCTTCGGTGTCGCTGGTGAAGACGTAACTGACGAAGGGGCGCACCTGGGCGCCGCTCAGATCCAGAGCCACCCAACCGTTTTTGCCCTCGAAGGTGTCATCCAGGTAGAAGAAATGCGGATAGCCGTGTTTTTCCACGGATAAGTCAGTCCCGGCTTTTTCTGCCAGCGAATTTACGCGTGCTTTGGCATCCTCGAGGACGCTAAAATCGATCTTGGCTCGAGCCGCTGGACCCTGACGGGTTTCGACGCT
>CALMIB010000172.1 GCA_937863945.1 uncultured Longilinea sp. | reverse complement strand
ATTGTGGGCGGCGGTCTGGCAGGTTGCAAGGCTGCCTGGCAGGCAGCCCGGCGGGGAATCCAGGTCGCGCTATATGAAATGCGACCCGGCGTTCAAACCGGGGCGCACCGCAGCGCTCAATTGGCCGAACTGGTTTGCTCCAATTCGCTGGGTTCAAACCAGCTTGACCGCCCATCGGGATTGCTCAAAGAAGAATTGCGCCAGTTGGGCTCATTGCTGATTGAATGCGCCGACCGCGCTGCACTCCCCGCGGGCAGCGCACTGGCCGTCGACCGCGACATCTTCGCCTCAACGGTCGAGCAGGCCATCTCCAATCATCCCAATATCCGCATCGTGCGCGAAGAAGTTCATTCCATTCCAAACCAACCCGCCATCCTTGCATCCGGGCCGCTCACTTCACCGGACCTGGTAAAAAGCATCCAGGATCTGACCGGGCAAGATCATTTGTTTTTCTACGATGCCATCGCACCGGTGGTCATGGCAGACACGATCGATATGAACGTGGCCTTCCGTGGCTCACGTTACGAAGGGACCAGCGGTGAGGCCGGCGATTACATCAATTGTCCCATGGATGAAAGCCAATATAACGCATTTGTGGGGGCGTTACGCTCCGCCGATCGTATTCCATTGCGAGAATTCGAGAGCGCGATTCAAAATGGCGTGCGAGCAGGCGTTGACCGTTATTTTGAAGGCTGCCTGCCGATCGAGGTGTTGGCCCAACGGGGGACAGACTCCCTGGCCTTCGGCCCCATGCGCCCCATCGGGCTGCGTGCGCCGGTCAAACCCGCCCGGCGGATTCACGCGGTGCTGCAACTCCGCCAGGATGATCTGGCTGCCACGCTGTATAACCTGGTGGGTTGCCAGACCAACCTGACCTATTCCGAACAACGACGCGTCTTTCGCATGGTTCCCGGATTGGAACACGCGGAGTTCGCGCGATTCGGGCAAATGCACCGCAACACGTTCATCGCGGCGCCGCGATTGCTCCAACCTACCCTGCAAACCCGCGAGTACCCTGACCTGTTCTTTGCCGGCCAACTTACCGGGGTGGAGGGCTACATGGGAAACATCGCCACCGGGCTGTTGGCCGGCGTGAACGCGGCACGGTTTCTTCAGGGCAAGCCGACGCTGGCGCTTCCAGAAACCACCATGCTGGGCGCCCTGTGCCATTACATCACGCATGCTGCGCTGGAAACCTTCCAGCCTATGAAAGCCAATTACGGCATTCTGCCTCCGCTGGAAAAGCCCAAACCCGGCAAGCACGATCGCGCCATGCAATTCGCCGACCGTTCCCTGCAAGCGCTTGGCACCATTTTGCTCCGTATCCATCCCGGCGACCTGGAAAAGTAATCCTATGAAAAAGCATCAAAACCGTCTCCTGTTCGTTCTTGCCGTGCTGGTTACCCTGGGCGTAGCGAGCTTCTTTCTGGCGGAAAGCGCCAAGAATGCGGAATTTGACGGCCAGCGGGCATTCCAACACGTCGAAGCACAACTATCCTTCGGCCCGCGTACGCCCGGGTCGCAGGCCCACGGCCAGGCGGTGGAATATATGGTGGCTGAGTTAAAAAAAGGCGGCTGGGATGTCGAGATCCAGGAATTGACCTATCAAGGACAGCCCGTTCGCAACGTGATCGCCCGGCGCGGCGCAGGGGATCGCTGGATCATTCTCGGAGCACATTTTGATTCCCGCCTGGTTGCCGACCAGGATCGCGATCCACAACTGAGCTTACTGCCTGTTCCGGGTGCAAACGACGGCGCGTCTGGTGTGGCCGTCC
>CALMIB010000171.1 GCA_937863945.1 uncultured Longilinea sp. | reverse complement strand
GCCCACAATTCATCCCCCACTGCCGCCAACGCCGGGCGGCAGTACTTTTTCCCATCCGTGTACCATCGAGGTGCAGAAAACCCATACACAACCAGTTTATGTCGGGTAAAATTATACGCACACCCCAAGGAGTTTTGTTACTTGACCGCGAACATCAGATTTGGAAAAATAGAGTGAATCATCCCATTATGCTTAAGGATATCCCATGAAACTTGTCACCTTCGAATTTGCTGGCCGCCGCGGCGTTGGCGTGCTGAAGAACGACCGGATTGTCGACCTAAGCGCTGCCGGATTGGCTGGTAGCATGCGCGAACTGATCGCGGCAGGCTCAGACGCATGGACCGCTGCCGCGCGCGTTGAAGGCCCCACCCTTTCCCTGGCAGATGTCCGCCTGCTCGCGCCCATCCCTGATCCGCAGAAGGTCATCGCCATCGGATTGAATTACATGGATCACATCCGCGAGCAAAACATTGCCTCGGTGCCTGCCAGCCCGCTGGTGTTCGCCAAATTCACATCCTCCATCATCGGCCCGGAGGAGGCCATCGAGTACGACCCTGCGCTGACCAACCAGGTGGACTGGGAAGCCGAACTGGGCGTCATCATTGGCCGGCGAGCGCGCCGCGTCAGTCGTTCGGAAGCGCTTTCGTACGTTTTTGGGTACACCCCCTTGAATGATGTCTCCGCTCGCGATCTGCAATTTGGCGACAAGCAGTGGGTGCGCGGCAAAAGCCTGGATACCTTCTGCCCGATTGGCCCGGCCATCACCACCGCCGATGAAATCCCCGACCCGCAGGCGCTGCGCATTTCCAGCCGCGTCAATGGCGTGACCATGCAGAATTCGACCACCGCGGAAATGATCTTCCCGGTGGATGAATTGGTAGCCCAACTATCCAACGCCTTCACGCTGGAGCCCGGCGACATCATCGCCACCGGCACGCCGGACGGCGTGGGCGTCTTCCGCAATCCCAAGATCTTTTTGCAGCATGGTGACCGCGGGGAGATTGAAGTGGAAAAACTGGGCGTGCTTTCCAATCCGGTAAGAACGTTCGCATAAGCGCGTCACGCACACGTAAAAACGCCAGGCGGGTTGCCTGGCGTTTTATATAACCCATACCGGCTGCGGATCAATCCATGCACATCCCCACGGTCTGTACACAACAAAGAGATGAGGCAGGCGGTCAATGTTATAATGGTTCGCGTGGAAAGCATCACACCTTTAAACTCAAACAAAGCGCTTCACACCCAACTCCCGGTTCAGGTCTATCAGCGGGCTGCTGGTGCTCCGCCGGGCAGCGAC
>CALMIB010000170.1 GCA_937863945.1 uncultured Longilinea sp. | reverse complement strand
GCTTCACTGCCATCTGCGATTGACCGCAGGCTACCGTGAAGTTCGGTCTTTGATGTTTCTGCAGGCATTATTGTGAGGACGAAGGTGGTTTTCCTGCGCATCCATGAACCTCTAGGGTCAGGATACCAGGATTTACTGACAGGAAACTGACGTTTCAGACAAACACAAGCAAGATTCTATACAGGTTTGTAAGGCGATTCATGACGGGCAGATTTTATACTTTCGACCAGTTGGCGCAGGTCAGAACGCGGCTGCAAATCCAGGTCGGCTTTGAGGGTGGCTTCCAGTTTCTGGTAGAGATGAACAGCACGCGGCGAACTGTTTAATCCAATGTAGGCCTGCATGCCCAGCAAGGTGGCATCTTCATTCCAGGCATCCCGTTGCAGTATCTTCTGGGCGCAGTTGGCCGCCTGATAAAACCGCTGCTGATCGAGGTAGGCCTGGCCCAGCACCAACTGTCCCTGCAGGAACAGATCGACCAATTCCTGGCGGCGTGATGCGCTCCAATCCAGGTACAAATCCATTGGAAACAAGTCGTCGGTATACAGCGCCAGGGCCTCCTGCAAGCGTCCAATCTGGCGCGATTGGATGGCGATGGGCATTTCCTGTTCAAAATGCTCAAAATCGACCATTGAACCGGGGGGCAGGTTGATGAAAACGCGCTCGCCTTCGACGGTCAAATACCGCGAGGGAAATTTGTCCGGTAAATCCGGTTCAAGAATGTGCCGGAGCGTGGAAGTGGCCTGGTGAAACAAATCCAGGCTGGTGGTGAGCGGGTGCTCCGGCCATAATTCCTCGAGGATCACCTCCCGGCTGGCGGAATGGCCGGGTTGCAGGAGCAAGAAACGGAACATATCGCCGGCTTTGCGGCGCTGCCAGAGCACATCCGCCACGGGTCTGCGGCCTTGAAGCACGCGAAACTGCCCCAGGCCGTAAACGCGCAGCGGCGGCGGCGCAATTTTATCCAGGTATTGCAGGAAGGCCTCAGTGGGTTCACGGGCGGCAGGATCGCGGCTGCGGATGTAACGGGCCACCATGGGGAAGGCCAGTTTTCGCTCGCGTTCCAGCAGGAAGGTGTAGCCGCCCTGCAAAACGGATTTCACAGCCTGTTGCCAGATTCCTACCGCGCCGGGCTTTTCCTCCTGGGCGAGCCAGACGGCCTGTAAGAAGCGGGCATACGCCAGATCATATTCGGCTTTCAGGCTGCTGAATTTTTGAATGGCCAATTCAATCTTATCCAGCGCCTGGCTGCGGTCGCCCGATTCCCAACAGGTGCGGGCCTGTTCCATCGTTGCCTGGCCGATCAAAAAGATCGATTGAATCCGTTCCGCAAAACGGAATGCATCCTCTGCCCAGGTGTGGGCTGTTGCGGGTTCGCCGCGCAGGCGAAAAAGCCGGCTGTATTCCAGGCGGGTCCATACGTTCAGATCTGGCGAACCGCTCTGGTTGGCAATACGCAAAGCCAGATACAGATATTCTTCGGCTTTTTCAAGTTCTTCTTCATCCAGCGCAAGCCGCGACCACAGGTAATAATAACCGCCGGCCATGCGCGTTCCCGGCCGCACCAGGGGCAGGTAGGCATCCAGCGCCTGGCGCGCCCGCTTGCGGTCGCCGATGGTCTGATAAATCAGGGCCTGAAGAAACGGCAGCCCCCAGGTCTCGCCGCCGCTGTCGGCTTTAAGCTGGCTGGCTTCGTCCATGGTGGCGAGCGCCAGGGTGAATTTTCCTTCGATGTAGAACACTGAAGCGGCCTGGTTATGCAGCGCACGGGCCAGGCCGGCTGTGTATTGAATGGCACGGCTGATTTCAGCCGCCTGGTAAAACCTTTGCTCGGCGGACTGCAAATCGTTGGTTTCGGCTTCAATAATGCCAAGCGAAACCAGCGCATCGACGGCTTCGGGGGAGGCCTGCGTGATCGCCAGTATTGCCTCGGCCAATTGCCGTCCCTCTTCGTATTTTCCGATCCGGCATGCCAGGTTTAACACGCGCTGAAGCGTTTGGAGCGCAGCCTGCCCGTTGTTCTGGCTTCGATCCAGTTCTAAAGCCTGTGCTGCGCTATGATAGGCCCCTTGAATATCGCCAGCCGACTCTTTACTTTTGCTTTCCTCGATGAGGGACGTAATGGTAACTGTTGGCATAATGTTGATGAAAAGTTGAATGATTTTAAATCATACAACAGCCCGCCTTTGGCTGCAAGACAGGCTGACTTATCAAACAGGTTTTATTGATCAATACCTGCCGCGAACTTGCCTGGCTTCCGGGTTGACCAGTTCGGATTCACGGGCCGGCGCAACGCGCACCGCGCTGGCTTTGTATTCGGGAATCTTCGCCTGCGGATCGATGACATCCTGGGTCAACAGGTTGGCTGCTGCTTCGTGAAAGTGGAAGGGGATGAACACCACGCCGGGTGTGGTTTTTTGTGTGACCCGCGCGCGCAGGACGATGGAACCGCGCCGCGAGGTGACGCGCACCGGGCTGCCGTCTTCGATGTTCAGGCGGGCCGCGTCGGCCGGGTTGATTTCCATCAGTGCTTCGGGAAAGAGATCATCCAGCCAGGAATGCCGGGTGAGCGTGCCGCCATGCCAGTGCTCGAGCACGCGCCCGGTGGTGAGAATGAGCGGATAGTCTTCGTCCGGCATCTCGGCCATGCGGGCATCTTCCAGCGGGTGGAATTTGCCCCGTCCGCGCGGGAAGGTCCCCGCGAAAAGGTACGGCGTGCCCGGATGGTTCTCATCCCAGGACGGTACCTGGATACCCTCGCGCTCAATGCGCGGATAGGTAACGCCGCGGTAATCGGGTACAACCGAGCCGATTTCACGCATAATTTCGGAGGGATCTTGGTAGTCCCAGTAAGCGCTGTTCGGACGGCCAAGCCGGGCTTCCAGTCGTTTGGCCAGATCGCAAAGGATTTTCCAATCGGGGCGGGCCTGCCCGCGCGGTTGGATGGCCTGCCGGACGCGCTGCACACGCCGGTCGGTGTTGGTGAAGGTGCCGTCCTTCTCAGCCCAGGAGGTCGCCGGAAGGAATACGTCGGCAAACGCGCCGGACTCGTTGATGAAGATATCCTGCGCGACGAGGAACTCGAGCTGCTCAAATTTGTGGCAGGTGTGATTGAGATCCGGTTCGGACATCATCGGGTTCTCGCCCATGATATAGAGCGACTGCACGCCGCCCGGGCCGATGGAACTGACGATTTCGGTGGTGGTCAGACCGAGCTGCCGATTCAATCCGCCGGGCTCGATGTTCCAGGCCTGTTCAAACTTGCGCGCATTTTCCTCGTTGTCAACCCGCTGGTATCCCGGGTAATGCCAGGGCATGGCGCCCATATCGGAAGCGCCCTGCACGTTGTTTTGCCCGCGCAACGGGTTGAGACCGGTGCCAGGCCGGCCGATATTGCCGGTGAGCAGAGCCAGATTGATCAGCGCCAGCGCGTTGGCCGTGCCGTGCGAATGCTCGGGGATGCCCAGCGACCAGTAGATGGCGGCATTTTTGGCATTGCCATACATGCGCGCCGCTTCGACGATCAGGTTGCGGTCCACGCCCGAAACCGATTCGGCGTATTCGGGGGTAAATTTTTCCATCGAGGCGGCAAAGGCTGCAAAATTTTCGGTGCGTTCGTCAATGAAAGCCTGGTTGTACAGCTTTTCTTTGAGGATCACGTGCGCCATGGCCGAGAAAATTGCAATATCACTGCCCGGTTTTTCCGGCAGCCAGAGCGTGGCATAGTTAACCATTTCAACGCGGCGCGGATCAACAACGATCAGTTTTGCGCCGTTCTTCTGGACAGCGGCTTTCATCTGCAGC
>CALMIB010000169.1 GCA_937863945.1 uncultured Longilinea sp. | reverse complement strand
CCCATAGATTCAGCCTGCGGCTGCTACACCTGCCGGGATTTCACCCGCGCCTACCTGCGCCATTTGATCGTCGCCAAGGAAATGCTGGCCGCCACGCTGATTTCCATTCACAACCTGTTCACGCTGCTTGAACTGGTGCGCCAATCGCGTACCGCCATCCTGAACGGCAGTTTTGATTCCTTCGCCGATCAGTTTCTCGCCAACTACGCATCCAGTAAATCATCCAGCCGCCAGCACGGCTAAACAGGAGCAACTCCATGACCCTCTTCCAAGCATTGATCCTCGGCATCGTGCAGGGTTTAACCGAATTTCTGCCCATTTCCAGCTCGGCGCACCTGGTGCTGGTGCCGTTCTTCCTCGGCTGGGATCAGACCATCCCCGCCGATCAAATCTTCCCCTTCGGCGTGCTGGTGCAATGGGGCACGCTGCTGGCGGTCATCGTGTATTTCTGGAAGGACCTCTGGACCATCCTCAAGGCCTGGTTCACCGCCGTCCTGCACCGCCGCCCCTTTGAAAACGCCGACGCGCGCATGGGCTGGTACATCATCCTGGCGACCATCCCGGCCGGCCTGTTCGGCCTGCTGATCAAAGACCAGGTCGAGGCCGCCTTCAACAGCCCGGCTGCCACCGGCCTGTTTCTGCTGGTAACCGCCGCCTTGCTAACGGCCGCCGAGCTGTTGGGCAAAGGCAAGCGCGACCTCACCGGCATCACATGGCTCGATGCGCTCATCATCGGCCTTTTTCAAGCCGTCGCCATCTTCCCGGGCGTATCGCGCTCCGGCGCCACCATCACCGGCGGCATGCTGCGCGGCCTCGACCGCGCTTCCGCGGCCCGTTTTTCATTCATTATGTCGATCCCCATCATGCTGGCGGCCGGTTTGCTCAGCCTCGGCGACCTGAATGAGGTCGCCTCCCTGTCCAGTTTCCTGCCGCCATTGTTGGCCGGCCTGATTGCCGCTGCCATTTTCGGTTTTCTTTCCATCAAGTGGCTGCTCAACTTCCTGCGCACCCGCCGCCTGATCGGCTTCGCCGTGTACTGCGCGCTGTTGGGCATCGTCACCATCATTGTCAGTTATGTCTAGAATTGTCCTCGTCGTGCTTGCCCTGGTCCTGGCCGCCTGCCAATCCACGCCGGCGGCGCCGGTTACTCCGCAACCGCCGCTAAAAGTGGCCGTTTCGCCCAGCCTGACCTGGCTGGAGGGCGACCTGGCGGCGTGCGCGGCAAGCGAGGGAATTGCGGTGCAACGCGCCGATGACGACCCGGCCTCGCCCGGCGTCATCGCGCTGCAACTGGGCGCGCCACAAAACGGACGTTTCGCGGCGGTGCTGGGGCAGGAAAAGGTGGTCGTCATCGTTCACCCTGACAACCCCCAGCCCGAGCTGACCCGCGATGATGCCCTGGCTATCTTTTCCGGCCGGCAAAAATCCTGGCCGGATGGCACAGAAATTCTCGTCTGGGGTTTGCCTGAAACCAGCGATGCCCACACCGCCATGCTGACGGCCGGGTTCTCTTTTGCCGGCGCCGGGCTGGCTGCCAGCCCGCAGGCCATGCTGCACGCCGTGGCATCCGATCCGGCCGCCATCGGCTACCTGCCTGCGCGCTGGGCGGATGTCAGCGTGCGCGCCCTGGAAATTATCGCCATGCCGGTCGAAGCGCCCATCCTGGCCGTCAGCGCGCAGGAACCGCAGGGAGGCGCCCGGGCGTTGCTGGTTTGCCTGCAGGAAAAAATCGGTCGATAGTTCGCGCTGCGCTTCCGCAGCTCTTATTGGTGGATACTGAAGGAGGAAAGTATGCCGGTTACACTCATCCTGAGGAAAAAAGAATATACCGTCGAGGGCACCATCACCGTCAAGGATGCGCTCAAGCAGCTCGGCTTGAGCCCCGAATCACACCTGGTGGTGCGCGACGGGCAACTGCTCACTGAAAACGACGCTTTGCGCAACGGCGAGGTGGTTAAACTGGTCGCCGTGATCTCGGGAGGGTAGCTACATGGGCAATTATGTTTGCAGCCAATGCCGCGGCCCGGCCGTGTTCCGCATGCGCCACCACCGCCTGGCTTTTTGCCAGCCGCATTACCTGGAGTGGTTCATCGAGCAGACCGCGCGCGTGATCGAAAAATACCACATGTTCGCGCCCACCGACCGCATCCTGGTGGCGGTTTCGGGCGGCAAGGATTCGCTGGCGTTGTGGGACGTGCTCTGGCGGCTGGGTTATCAGGCAGACGGGCTCTACATCAACCTGGGCATTTCCAGCCAGGAAGGCGACTACTCGAACGAATCGCAGCGCTATGCCAAAGACTTCGCCGGCCAGAATGGCCTCCGGTTGCACGTGGTGGACATCCTGCAGCAATACGGTGAAAGCATCCCCCAATTCGCTTCGCGTTCACAGCGCGGGCGCATCAAACCGTGCGGCGTGTGTGGCCTGGTCAAGCGGCACGTGATGAACCGGGTTGCCCGCGACGAGGGTTACGACGTGCTGACCACCGCGCACAACCTGGATGACGAGGCCGCCGTGCTGATGAGCAACACCATGGCCTGGCAGGTCGATCTGCTGCAGCGCCAGTATCCGGTGCTGCCCGCCGAGGATGGCTTTGTGCGCAAAGCTAAACCCTTCTGCCGTTTTTATGAACGCGAAACGGCTGCTTACAGCCTGCTGCGCGGAATTGAGTACGAAGAAGAGGAGTGCCCCTTCTCCGTCGGCAGCAAGCAGCTTGTATATAAAGACATGCTCAACAAAATGGAAGAAACCACGCCCGGCATCAAGATGAATTTTTATGCCGGTTTCCTGAACGCGCGCTCGGCGGGCTATTTCAGCCCGCAAAATAAAGCTGATAATGAACAGTCGCGCGAGCTGCACAGGTGCCCCACCTGCGGCCAACCGACCGCATCGGACGGCGCCTGCGCCTTTTGCCGGTTGGTGAAAGCCGCTTAAGCGCATCCGGGCGGAGAGGCTCTCTCCGCCCGGATGGCTTACCGGTAAACTTGCTCCTCCTGGCGAGGGTTAAGCCGTTTCCAGGTAGCGTTCCACTTCCCAGTCCATCACGTTCATGCGGTAGGCTTCCCATTCCTCCAGCTTGGCCCGCCGGAAAGCGGAATAGACCGAATCACCCAGCGCGTCCTTGACGACCTTATCCTTGTCCAGTTCATCCAGGGCTTCCAGCAGCGAGCCGGGTAGTGACTTGATCTTCAACCGCCGGCGGTCCACCTCATCCAAATCGTACACATTGACGTTGGTCCACGGTTTGGGGGCTTCCAGGCCGCGGTCGATGCCGTCCAGGCCGGCCGCCAGGATGGCGGCAAATGCCAGGTAAGGGTTGCAGGAAGGATCCGGGCAGCGCAATTCG
>CALMIB010000168.1 GCA_937863945.1 uncultured Longilinea sp. | reverse complement strand
TCCGCCGCGGCGGAGGCGGTGCTGGAAGAAGCCAGGCGGGGCGTTCCGTATGCCAGTCACGCCTATTTACCCTTTGGGCTAGAAGGCATCGCCACAATCGCGTACGAACTCTGGCAGCAGGCCGGCGAGGTTGGCACGGTCATTGCGCCGGTCGGGCACGGTGGGTTGCTGTTGGGCATCCTGCGCGGCTATGTCGCGCTGATGAACGGCGGGCACATCCAAAAAATCCCCCACCTGGTCGGCGTCCAGGCGGCAGCCTGCGCTCCGCTGGTGCAGGCATTTACGCGCGGGCTGGCGGCCATGGAACTGGCCGGAGAAGGGCCGACCATCGCCGAGGGCGTGCGCGTGCGCAATCCCGTGCGCGCACGCGCCCTGCTCGCCGAGATCCAACCTGGTGCGGGGACCTTTCTGGCCATCCCGGAAGTGGAGATCTGGCCGGCCGCGCGCGAACTGGCCCGGCGCGGCTTGTATGTCGAACCAACTTCCGCACTGGTTTGGGCTGCATATCGGCAATTATCGGGTAAAATACTTGAGCCGGCAGTATTGATCCTGTCGGGATCTGGATATAAAGCATCTACCTTCAACGTTTAACAATAGGAACTGATGGATCGCAAGCTACCTGGACCGGCCTGGTTGAGGTGGCTGGCGCCCCCTGAGTTCCGGGAGGAACTAATGGATCTTACGACCAACGGGGCAAACTTGCGCGAATCGCCGCAGGAACTTGCGGAACGCCTGGGTCTGAAGTTCAAGGATTGGCTGTTGTTAAGCCGCGCTTTGACCCACCGGTCATACCTGAACGAACATTCCGAAGCGCTCGAAGACAACGAGCGGCTGGAATTTTTGGGTGATGCCGTGCTGGATTTCACGGTGGGGGCCTGGTTGTATGACCGCTACCCCGAGATGCATGAAGGCGACCTGACCCGCATGCGATCGGCGTTGGTGCATACCGAAGCGCTGGCCGAATTTGCCCGGCAGATCGATCTGGGCGGCGCGATGCGCCTGGGCCGCGGTGA
Source organism: uncultured Longilinea sp. (assembly GCA_937863945.1). GTDB lineage: Bacteria > Chloroflexota > Anaerolineae > Anaerolineales > Anaerolineaceae > Longilinea. The sequence continues at coordinate 7,568 of CALMIB010000168.1, read as the reverse complement.
AACGGCTGCCGGCGGCCGATTGCGGCCGGCGTTGCTGTGCGACACCTTCGAGGCTGTCGTTGGCGCCATTTACATCGATGCCGGTATCGACGGCGTGATGAAATTCATCGGGCCGCTGCTGGAATCTGCCGCGGACGATATTCTCGTCAACCGGAAAAACGAGGATTCCAAGAGTATGTTGCAGGAGTGGGCGCAGGCCCAGGGCTATCAGGCGCCGCAATATGTCACCCGGAGCGCCACCGGGCCGGATCATTCGAAAATGTTTGCCGTCGATGTGCTCATCCTGGGCGAAGTGAAGGGCAGCGGGATGGGACACAGCAAGCAGGCGGCGGCAAAGGCTGCGGCGCAAAACGCGCTGCAACAACTGGGACTGGTCGATTAGGCCGGGATCATTTCTTCTTAGCAGGAGCTGCATGGCATCTCGGCTGAAACAGCTTGAATTACACGGATATAAAACCTTTGCAAGCCGGACTCAATTTCAGTTTCCGGGGCGCATCACTGCGGTCGTCGGCCCGAATGGATCGGGGAAATCGAATATTGCCGATTCTCTGCGCTGGGTGTTGGGCGAACAGTCCTACAGCCTGTTGCGCGGCCGAAAAACCGAGGATATGATCTTTGCCGGATCCGAATTTCGCCCGCGGGCCGGCATGGCTTCGGCGGCGATTGTTTTCGACAACGAAGACGGCTGGCTGCCCATCGATTTTGCCGAGGTGGAAATCACCCGCCGCGCTTACCGCGATGGTAACAACGAGTATTTGCTCAACGGTCAGCGTGTGCGCTTGAAAGAGATCTCTGAGTTGCTGGCTCAATCCGGGCTGGCCGAGCGGACCTATACCATCATCGGGCAGGGCCTGGTGGACGCCGCCCTGTCGCTCAAACCGGACGAACGCCGCCGGTTCTTCGAGGAGGCGGCCGGCATCGGCCTGTATCGCAGCCGGCGCGAAGAGTCGTTGAACCGATTAGATCAGACCCGCCGCAACCTGGAACGCGTTCTGGATATTCTCAGCGAGCTTGAGCCGCGCCTGAAGAGCCTGGAGAAACAAGCCCAGCGCGCGATTGAGTATGACCGCATCATGGCGGACCTGCGCGTTTCGCTGCGGGAATGGTATGGCTATCACTGGCACCGGGCTCAGCGCGACCTTTCCCAGGCGCGCGAAACCGTGCGCACGCAGGAAGCACGCTTATTGCAGGCGCGTGAAAAGCTGGAAGCCGTTGAAAAAAAGGTCAACGCCGTGCGCGATCAGCTCCAGGAGTTGCGCGGTCAATTGAACGGCTGGCATGCACAATCGGCTGAGTTGCACAACCAGCGCGAACGGGTGAGCCGGAGCCTGGCGGTGCTGGATGAGCGCAAGCGCGCGCTGGTTCAGCAGGGCGGGACCCTGGAGGCGGATCTGGCCATGCAGGAAGAGGAAGAAAAGAGCCGCCAGAACCGCCTGGACGGGTTGATCCTGGAAGAAGAACGCCTCCAGGCCGAGCTTTCGGATGCCCGCGCGCAAATGGAAGAGGCCAGAAAGGCGCTGTTGGCCCGCCAACGCGAGCGCGAGGCAGTGGAGCAAAAATTGCGCGATGCCCGCCGGCAAATGGCCGGCGCGGAAACCCGTCAGGTTCAAATCAAAGCGCACCAGGACGAATTGCAGAACCGGATCGTCACCCTGCAGCGCAACCGCGATGCGTTGGCCAGGAGCGTCGAATCGGGCGAAGACGGGCTGCATCAGGCCCAGGTGAAACAGGCACAGGCCCGAGGCGAAAAAGAGCGAGCCGAACAACACTTGCGTGAAGCGGAAGAAAATCTGCGCCGCCAGCAGGAGCGGGTTAGCGACCTGGAAGGACAGCGAAAGGGCTTCCTGGATCGGCGCACCCACTTTGAGGCCGAGCGCGTGCGCTTCGCTGCACAGGTGGAAGTGCTGGATCAGGCCGAGAAGAGCATGGCCGGCCTGAACCAGGGCGCCAAATTGCTGCTTGAGGCCGTCGGCCAGAAAAAGATCAGCGGAAACCTGCGCGCCTTAAGCGGCCTTCTGGATGTGCCGTCGGAGTATGAGGCCGCCATCGCAGGCGCGCTGGGCGATCACCTGGACGCGATCCTGGTCGAAGCCGGCACCGACCCCGAGCTGGCGCTAGAATATTTGGAGAAGAACGGAAACGGCCGCGCCATCCTCTTGCCCGTGGACGGCTTGAAACCCTCAAAAGATTTGTCCGATATCCAGGATGCGGATCTCATTGGCAACGCCAGCAGCCTGGTCAACGCTTCGCCGGAAATGCAACCGGTGATGCGTTTCCTGTTGGGGCAGGTGCTGGTGGCGCGCAGCCGGGCCGGCGCACGCCGCATTGCCGCCAAGCTGCCGGCGCATGCCCGCGCGGTGACCCTGCGCGGCGAGGTGTTCACCGGCAGCGGCAGCATCATTGCCGGCCGCGAACCGCGCGCCAGCGTGATCGGCCGTCCGCGCCAGAAGCGGGAATATCAGGATGCACTGGCGGACGCGGAGAAGCAACTGGCGGAGGCCAAAGAGTCGTTGCAACATTTTGATGAGACCCTGATCCGCGACCGCGGTTTACAGCAAGAAATGGACAAGGCTGTTCGCCAGGCTTCCCAGGCGCTCAACCAGGCCAATCAGGCTTACCAGCAGGCCACGCTCGAGGCTGAACAGGCCCGTCAAAAGCGCGATTTTCAGCGCGGGCAGATCAATTCGCTGGAAGACCAGATGCGCCGCTCGGAAGAAGAACTCAAGCAGTCTGCGGCGAATTTAAAGAAGACCAGCGCTGAAATTGAGAGCTTCAACGAGCAGATCCGCGAGCAGAACCGCACGCTGGCCGGGCTGCCTGTGGATGAATTCCAGGGGCAGGTATCGCATTGGTCAACCAACGCGGCCGTGGTTGAACGGGCGTTGCGTGACACTTCCCGACGGTTGGACGAGTACCAACAGGCGCTGGATGCCAGCCGGAACCAACAAAAGGCTTTGCAGCAGCGCAAGATTGAGCAAAAAGCCGCCCTGGAGCAGTTGGACATCGAGAAGGAAAGCTACCGCCAGGATGAGAGCCGTATCAACGCGGCCATTGATGCCCTGCAGCAGCAAATCGATCCGGCGGAAAAGGCGCTGACCGAACTGGATAAGCAATACAACGACCTGCAAGGCGATCAAATGGCCGCTCAGCAAGCCGTCTCGGTGGCCGACCGCTATACCACCCAGGCACAACTGGAAATGACGCGCATCTCCGAATCGATCGAGAACTTGCGCCGGCGCATCGAAGAGGATTTTGGCCTGGTGGCGCTGGAATATTCGCAGGATAACGTCGGCCCAAATCCGTTGCCTCTCGACGGAATGGTACAGGAATTACCCAAAGTCAAGGAGCTTGCCCCAGAAATTGAAGAGGCCATCAGCCGGCAGCGGGCGCAATTGCGCCGCCTGGGAGCGATCAACCCGGAAGCGCAGGCGGAGTACCGATCGGTCAAGGAACGGCATGAATTCCTGACCAGCCAGGTAGCCGATCTGAAAAAAGCCGACCAGGATTTGCGTGAAGTGATCGCCGAGCTGGACGAATTGATGAAGCGCGAATTCCGCAAGACCTTCGACGCGGTGGCCGTTGAATTCCGTGAGATGTTCACGCGCCTGTTCGGAGGTGGATCTGCCCGGCTGATCCTGACAGACGCCGAAAACGTGGCCGAAACAGGTATCGACATCGAGGCCAGGCTGCCGGGTCGGCGCGAACAGGGCCTGTCGTTGCTTTCGGGCGGCGAGCGCAGTCTGACCGCGGTGGCGTTGATCTTCTCGTTGCTCAAGGTGTCGCCAACGCCGTTCTGCGTGATGGACGAGGTGGATGCCATGCTCGACGAGGCCAACGTGGGCCGTTTTTGCGACCTTTTGCGCGAATTGAGCCAGACCACCCAGTTCATCGTCATCACGCACAACCGCAACACGGTGCAGATCGCGGACGTGATTTACGGCATCACCATGGGACGCGATTCAGCCAGCCAGATGATCAGCCTGCGGCTGGATGAACTCAGCGAGGAAATGATTCGATAATTCCCCATTGGCAAAAAGAAAAAGAGCCTGCCGTTGTGCGCAGGCTCTTTTTGTAAACATAGATGGTTGCTACATGGCCGGAACGGTCGGTTCTGTTGGAGTGACTTCTTTCCACAGGTCGAACGTTTCGATCTTCTTGTTGGCTTTTACGCCTTCCAGCCATTTGGACCAGATGCTTTGCTTGACCTGATCCAGAACTTCTACAGTCAGGGGGCGTTCCTGTTCGTGGCCGACCACCTGAATGATGTGATAGCCGAATTCGGTTTTTACAGGCTGGCTGATCTCACCCACCTGCATCGCGAAGGCCGCGTCTTCAAATTCCTTGACCATGTAATTGCGCGGGAACCAACCCAGGTCGCCGCCGTTGGCGCTGTTGGAAGTGTCGGTTGACATTTCAGCGGCCACGATGTTCCATTTCACGCCGTTGTTCAGGCGTTCCAGGACCGTGTTTGCTTCTTCTTCCGTCGCAACCAGGATATGGCGCGCCCAAACCTGTTCCTGGATCACAGGCACATCCGCGGTGAAGTGTGCAAACATCTTTTCCTGGAGCAAGCTCGCCCGGTACATGTCGCGCAGGACACTCTCGGGGATGTCATACTCGGCCAAACCGGTGGTAAATTCGCTGAACAGTTGTTGATAGCCTTCCAGCGTGACCGGGGTGGCGGTCGGATAAGGCGTCCCGGTTGGCGAGATGGTGGGCGTGGGCCCGGCAGTCGGCGCTGTGGTGGCGGTTGGGGCAACCGTGGGAGTGGCCGTTTCGGCTGGCTCGGTGGGCGTGTTGGTGGGACCGGGGGTGTTGGTCGGGGGAACCAGCGCCATCTGGGTGGGGCCAGGCGTGCCAGTGGCGAAGGCTGTGGCTGTCAGGGTCGGGGTGGCTTCGCCGTTCGGAAAGTATCCGAAGGCTTCCTGCAGTTTTGCTTCCACCTCGGCATCGCTGACGGTGATGCCCAGTGCCTTGGCTTCCTGGGCAATCACCAGGTCGTCCACCATTTTATCCAGCACCTGTTGGCCCAAATACTCCGGGTTGTCCAGGTAGGATTGGTACTGCTCGACGTAGCTGGCGAAATATTCACCGTACTGGCTGAATTGCAGGATCTGGTTGACCAGTTGATAGCGTTGGTAGCGGACCTGGCCTTCAAAATCGCGGACGGTGATTTTTTGCCCGTCCACCGAGGCGACCGGCCGGATTTGCTTCAGGTACACAGAATCCAGGATGCCGTAGCCGATGACGCCGACAACCAGGACGACAATTGCGATTACGCCGATCAAAATATTCCGGTGTTGAATCTTCTCGCGATCCAGGCGGGCTTGATGCTTTTTTGTTACGTTTTTTGGCGTTTCAGTTTTGGCCATAAGGACGACCTTTGGATTTAAATATGGGGCATAAGGCAAGCGCCTGATGCCCCATTCTTGATATTCAGCTTTTTAGCGATCGTTCCATGTCTCGCCGACGTAAGAAATCAACGCGATGTAGCGGGCGCGTTTGATGGCGCGGGCCAGGGCGCGTTGGTGCAGGGCACAAGTGCCTGTCTGGCGGCGAGGGCGGATTTTACCTTCTTCGGTCACGAAACGGCGCAGCATGTCAACCGCTTTGTAATCGATGGTGGCGTTTTTGTCAGCGCAGAACTGGCAGATTTTGGGACGGGGGGTAAAACGGCGTGGACCGCCGCCCATCGGCTGTTCGTTCTCAACCGAACGTTCTTCAGTCATCTTACTTACTCCTAGAATGGATACTCGTCTTCCATCTCATCGCCCACCGGCGGTTCACCGCCTTGAGCCTGAGTGGAGTCACGGCGATCACCAAGGATCATCATTTCGCTGGCGACGATTTCGACGCTGGTGTGCTTGACACCTTCGCTGTCTTCCCAGCGGCGGGTTTGAAGGCGGCCTTCGATGTACACCTGCTGGCCTTTGGTGAGATATTGCTTGCAGATTTCGGCAAGGTTGCCCCACGTGACCACATTAAACCACTCGGTCTCCGTGTGACGTTCACCATCGGTGGTGTTCCAGGTGCGGCTCGTCGCCACCGTGAAGGTGGTGACCGGCCGGCCGGAAGGGGTGTAGCGCATCTCGGGATCGCGCCCGAGGTGGCCAATAATCATGACCTTGTTCAAACCACGGCTCATTTTTCCTGCTCCTTGATGAACAACCCGCACCGGAATTTCTAATCGGTGCATTACTCCTTGTTGGCAATCAAGAACCGCATGACTGGTTCCAGGAACCGCAGGTTGCGATCCAACTCTGCCGTGTAGGACGGCGCCATTTGTGCCTGCAACAGCACGTATTGACCTTCACGCTGCTTGCGGATGGCGAAGGCCAGACGGCGCTTACCCCACAGGTCCACCTTCTCAACTGCACCACCGCCATCGGTGATCCAGCCTTTTGTCTTTTCGATCACGCCGTTCAGAGCGGTCTCGTCCAGATCAGGTTGGACAATCAGAATAACCTCGTATGTACGCATTCGGAAAACCTCCTTTCCTCGGGTATAGCCCCTGGTTCATCGTGTTAACTTCGCCGGGGGCGGAAAGGTAGCAACAATCAAACAATTATTGCTTACCAAGCGCGGTAAGTTTATCACAGTTTTTTGGTTTTCGCAATTCAGCGATATGACTTCAATCGACCACGGAACTGCTCGGCGGTCCGACAGGCTTTTGCGTTACAATTTTAGCAGCAATCAAAAGGAGGTTTCCATGCAATCGGAAGTATTGTATCGTCCATCCTATTCCATCGTCAAAATCACCCTGGCTGCCAATGAGACCATGCGGGCTGAATCGGGTTCAATGGTTGGAATGAGCGCCGGGATGAGCATCGAAACTAAAATGCAGGGTGGATTATTGAAGTCGTTGGCCAGGTCGGCATTGGGCGGCGAATCGTTCTTTGTCAACACCTTCCGTGCAAGCGCGGCAGGTGGTGAATTGTTGCTGGCGCCTTCGCTCCCTGGCGACGTTTTTACGCTGCCGCTGGCCGGCGAGACGTACCTGGTGCAATCGGGATCTTTCCTGGCGGCCAGCGAGGGGCTCGAGACAGACACGAAATGGTCAGGCGCGAAGACGTTCTTCGGCGGCGAAGGGCTGATCATGCTGCGCTGTTCGGGCTCCGGCACGCTGGTGCTTTCCAGCTTCGGCGCCATTCACGAGCTGGAATTATCCAACGGCCAGACCTTCACGGTGGATACCGGCCACCTGGTGGCGTTTACAGAACAGATCGGCTTCCAATTGCGCACGGTGGGCGGGATGAAATCCACCATTTTCGGCGGTGAAGGCCTGGTGGTCGATCTCACCGGCCCGGGGCGCATCCTGCTGCAAACGCGCAGCCAGGGTGCATTCCTGGATTGGCTGCTGCCCAGGCTGCCGAAACAGTCCTCGGGCAATTCTTGAGGGCCAACGTGACGATTCAGACCGCCAGGATGGAGCTCCGCCTGGCGGTTTTTGATTAAACCATCACCGGTTGGCCCGTATCCGCGGACCGGTGCAGGGCGGTCAGGCTTTGAACGATGCGGCGGCTTTCTTCGAGCGGCACGCGCTCCGTGGCGCCGTTCAGGATGACATC
>CALMIB010000167.1 GCA_937863945.1 uncultured Longilinea sp. | reverse complement strand
GGTTTTCCAGCGTGCGCAGCTGCGCCTGCTCGCGCCGCCAGCGGGCAATGGCCGCGTGGTTGCCCGACTGGAGAACCTCTGGGACGCCCCAGCCGCGGAACTCCGGCGGGCGGGTGTAATGCGGGTACTCCAACAGACCGGAGGCAAACGAATCGTCCTGCGCGCCGTCCGGGTCGCCGAGCGCGCCGGGGATGAGCCGGGTGATGGCGTCGATCAGGATCAGCGCGGGCAATTCGCCGCCGGTGAGCACATAGTCGCCAATTGAAATTTGGTCGGTAACAAGGTGCTCGCGGATGCGCTCATCGACGCCTTCGTACCGGCCGCATACCAGCGCCAGGCGCGGGTGCGCTGCCAATTCCTGGGCCACCTGCTGCGTAAAAGTACGTCCCTGCGGCGTCATCAAGATCACCGGGCAGGCGGGCGGGGCGCCCAGCACGGATTCGACGGCGGCGAACACCGGTTCGCACTTCATCACCATGCCTCCGCCGCCGCCGTAAGGTGTATCGTCGGCTGTGCGCTGGCGGTCGGTCGTCCAATTGCGAATATCGTGCAGGCGCACGTACAGCAGGCCGTTTTGCGCGGCGCGTTGCAGGATGCTGATTTCAAGATAAGGCTTCAGGCCGTCGGGAAAGAGTGTGAAGACGTCAAATTGCATGCGCTGATTCTAGCCTGAAGGCTGAGGGAAGGCAAGCCGAAACACGGCGTAGGTTAAAGCCGGCTTAGAAGAAGGCGTGTTCAAGCGTGTAAAGCTTGACGTGCTTCCTCTAGATGGTAAGATTAAATCATGTATTTACGTGGAAGCCAGTTGAATATGAATAAACGCCGGCGCAAGACCAGCCCGGTTTCGGTTTTCCTGTTGGTGCTGGCGGTCGCAGCCCTGGTTTACGTCAATCAGGTGGTGGTGCCTTCCACGCCGCCGCTCTTTATCCCCACGCCCCCCCCCACCCCCGCGCCCGAGCCGGATGGTTCGGTAGCGCAGGCCCGGGACAACGAGGGCAAAATGGCCCAGGCCATTGCCGCCTACAAGGATGCGGTTCAGGTGGACCCGACCAACGCGGGGATCAACGTGACGCTGGCTCGCCTGGAAGCCACCAACGGCGATTATGCCAACGCGATCATGCACGCCGAAAATGCGCTGCTGGTGAATGCCAACAATGCCATGGCGCATGCCATCCGCGGCTGGGCGCTGGGCCTCTCCGGTGATTATCTGGCGTCGCAATCTGCCCTGCAGCGCGCCATCCAGATCGATCCGAACAACGCGGTGCCGTATGCCTACATGGCCGAAATCCTGGCGCGCATGCAGCAGGAAGGCAAAGGCACCCTGGGCACGATGGAAGAGGCCATCAACTATTCCCGCCAGGCGCGCGACCTGGGGCCCAACCTGCTGGAAACGCACCGTGCGCGTGCGATCATCCTGGAACTGACCGGCGAGAACGCCGAGGCTATCGCGGAACTGGAAGCGGCCGTTGCCATCAACCCGAACATCGCCGAGCTGCACATCATGCTGGGGCGCAACTACGTCGCCATCGGCGAAGATGCCAAAGCGGAAGAGCAGTATTACAAAGCCAACTCGCTCAATCCTGCCGATCCGTGGCCGGATGTGTATATGTCTCGCCTGTACCTGCGTATGGGCGACTATGCCAAAGCCATCCAGTTTGCCGAGCAGTCCATTGAGAACGACCCCACCAACATCTTTTTTTACATCAATCTTGGAACCATGTACTACAAGAACTTGATGTACCCGGACGCGATCAAGACTTTCCGGCTTGGATTGCGCGGCGGGGTGACCGAGGGCGGGGTGGAATTGCCGGGTTCGCCGCTGAGCGGCGATAACGTGGACGCGTATTATTTCTACGGCCTGGCCCTGGCGCGCGCCGGCGAGTGCAGCGAAGCGGTGGAAATCGCGCAGTTGTTGCAGCAAACCGTGCCCAACGATGACATCGCCATGTACAACGCCCAGGAAATGATCAATATTTGCCAGGGCACGTCCGCTGAAGTTGAACCGGAAGCAACTGCGACCCTGCAACCATAACCATGGGCACGTTGAATCAGAAGCGTTACATATTTCTGCGGCAAAAAAAGCGCAGCGACCCCTACCGGGTGTTGATCGTGCTGGCTTTGCTGGGGGCGGCCCTGTTCTTTTCCTTCCCCTGGCAATAATCCCCAGTTTTCTATCCTTTAAAA
>CALMIB010000166.1 GCA_937863945.1 uncultured Longilinea sp. | reverse complement strand
GGTGAATTGGTCCCATTCGACGCGCATGCTTTCGATCTGGCCGACCACGCAGGTGAAATGTTTCGAGGTGTCCAGGCGGTAGCGCGTGTTCAGGTAGCGGGCCTCAGCCTGGGCGATTAAGGCCGGACGGTAGATGATGCCTTTGATCTGCGTGCCGGTGGGCTGGCGGGCCGCCTCGATGGCCGCCGCAGGGCCCAGGTCCAGCGGCAGGAAGAATTCCTGCACGCCCGAGGGCACCACGGGGCGCGAGCTGGTCAGGGTTTCGCCGCGCGGCGAGGGTGGCGGCGTGGCCGCAGGTTGCCTGGCGGTGGGTTGCGCGGCGGCGGAAGGCGCAGCGCCGGTCACTGCGGCGGGCTGACTTTGCGGTGAAAACGGCTCCACGCCGCCCAATTTGTTCAACGCAGGAATCTGTGAGCGCATGAGCGGCCCGGCCAGATAGTTCATAGCCCAGCGCGTGCTGAAAAGCTGCGGGCTGGATTTGTTGACATTGTTGATGAGGAAAACGCGTTTATCCAACGCGGAGATTTGCTTATCGATGGCGTTGATGTCGCTGGCGCCGCTGGCCGAGCGCAGCCCATCCAGCAGGCGGTTCTTGTCCTGCTCGGTTTGCAGGCGGCCGATCATCCAGGTGCCGGCGTTGGAGAGCGCCTTGTAATCCACGTCCACCGGGTTCTGGGTGGAGAGCACCAACCCCACGCCAAAGGCGCGCGCCTGCTTGAGCATGCGCAGCATCACCGTGCGAGAAGGCGGGTTGGCAACCGGCGGCAGGTAGCCCATGATCTCGTCGAAATAGACCATCGTGCGCAGGCCGCTGGTGCCGCGCTGGGCGCGCATCCACGATTCGATGGCCGCGAACAGCAGCGTGACGAAGAACATGCGCTCGCCTTCGCTCAGGTGTGCCAGGTAGAAAATATTGTGGCGCGGCTTGCCGGCCGGGGTGTACTGCAGCGCGCCGATGTCCAGCGTGACGCCTTCACGCCAGGATTCGAAGCTGGGCGAGGCCAGAAAATTGTTCAGCAGCATGGCCAGTTCGAAGCGGTCCTTCTCCGGGAAGAAGGAATCCAGCGGGAACGCGCCCAGGCGGTCAAAGCGCGGTTTTTGCACTTCCAGGATCAGGCTGGTCAGATCCAGCGAACGGCCTTCGCTCCAGGCGTTTTCGATGACGTTGGAGACAAGGATATGCCCGCGCGAGCGCAGCGGATCCAGGTCGTTCAAACCGATCAAGCCGAGCAGAGCGGTGACGATGCTGCTGATTTTCTCGCGCAGCGTCTCGCGGTTTTCAGCCCAGGGTACGTCCGGCGCGGCAAACGAGGAAAGCACGTTGACCGGCACACCGGAGGTGGAGCCGGGCGTGAAGATGGTGAACTGGGCTGAATTTTGCAGCGCGAGCATTTCCTCGCGGCCAATGCCAACCCCTTCCAGGCCGGCTTTCCACTTCGCTGCAGTCTCTTCAGCCAGTTGCGGCAGCGCCTTGCCTTCGCGGCGCGCGGCGTCCGGGTCCAGCCAGGGTTCGAAATCGGACGGCTTGAAGTCCGGGAAGTGCAGCAGCAGGTTGGTCAGGTCGCCTTTGGGATCGATGATGATGGCCGGGATGCCCTTCAGCGCGGCTTCTTCCAGCATGCCAATGCCCAGGCCGGTTTTGCCCGAACCGGTCATGCCGGTGATGATGGCATGCGTGGTCAGGTTGGCCGGATCATACAACAGGGGCTGATCGGTGGCTTTGCGCTGCGCCGGATCATAAATCATCCCCAGGAAAAAATTCTTTGGATCCACAATACCCTCCCTGAATAGACGGTGATTAAGTTAACTATACATGAGATTGAACGGGTGCGCAAAACTCATGGCAGTGAATAGAGCGCATAACTGCCGCCAAAGGATTGCGGCGGCGGCAATTGCGCCAGGAATGCATCCAGCGCGGTGAGATCGCTGAGCGGATGGTGGGGGTCGTTAGCGGTGCGCAAAAAATCGACGCCGGCGGTATAAACCAGGACATGCGTATAGCCTTGATCCCGCCAGGAGCGCAGAATAGCCTGCGCGTCGCCCAGTTCGTTCAGGTCGCGCTTCCAGCGATCGAGAATTTCATCCGGGGCGCAGACCGGAGCGCAATACAGGCCGCGCGGCTCGTAGAGCATGACCGCCCGGCTGCCTTCCGGCAATTCGCGCACGGCCTGCATGGCAGGCTGATACCAGCCCAGGTTGTCGGCCAGGTAGGATTCAGCGGTTTTCAGGCCGGTCACGGCCTGCGGCGCGCTGCTCTTCCAGGTGAATGCGGTGACTTCCACCAGATTGAGGGCCAGCGCCAGAATCACCAGCGTGGCGAAGATCCGGTTCAGGCGCACCTGCGGCAACGTCACGCGGCTGAGTCCCCAGTAGCCGAAGGCGGCCAGGGTGGTGAAGGCAGGGAAGAGGGTGAAGTAATAGCGCGTCTGGATCAGGTTGCCAGAGAAACGGTTGGCAACTGCCCACACGGCCAGCCCGGCCAGCGCCAGCACCGCGGAATTTTCCAACGCGGCCTGCTGATCGGGCGTGCGGCGGTCGCGACCCAGCCAGGCGAACATCCCAAAACCCAACAGCAGCGCACCCAGGGCTACCATGTACCCCTCGCCGCCTTCTGTTCCCAGCAGCGTGGCACGCAGCGGGATCAGGAAGAAATCCAGCCAGTTGCCATACGGCGGGACGCTCTGGTACACCTCCAGGCGCAGCGGAGTCATCGCCCCGCCGGCAAAAAAGAACGGGTAAACCGGGTTGCCGGTGGTGATCAGGTTTTTCAGGAACCACGGTGAGGCAACTGCCAGCGCGGTTCCGGCGAATTGGAGCAGGTCCAGCAGCCCGGCCTGCCAGGGCACCCGGCGTTTCCAGATGTGCCAGACCAGCGCGGCTGCCGCGGCCAATGCCAGCACGCCCGAGGTATATTTGGTGCCAACTGCCAGCCCGATGAACGCGCCGCCCAGCAGCAGCGAAAGCGGGTCCAGTTTGCGGCGCCAGCGTTCCAGCAGCACCAGCACGGCGAAGCCGAACAGCAGCGCCAGCCAGTCCACGTAGCCCCAGGCGGTCAGCATCACCAGGCTGAACCCGGCCAGCAGCGCGGCGGCGCCGGCCCAGGCGGAGCGCACGTTTAACTTTTGGCTGAAATATCCCAGCAGGCCGATTACCGCCAGGACGGCGATCCACCAGCCCAGCACGGTGGCGGCGGGCAGGCCGCCCAGGGCTATGGCCCAGGTGAACAGCATTTCGGCGTTTTGCGGCATGCCGCTCATCACATGCCCGGGCAGGTATTGGATGCGGCCGGCCTGCAGGTAGTCCTGCGGCAGCGCCAGGTGCGAAACCAGCGCGTCGAACTTGAGCGGCGGCGCCAGCGCGACGGTGAGCGCGTTGAGCAGCAGCAGCGCGATCAAAACGGCCACGGCGCGGCCAAATCCGTCGCTTTCGCGCCACAGGTCGCGCAGCGCGGCTGCCTGGCGCAGCCAGGTTCGCAGCGACCGGCGCAGCAGCACGCCCACCGCGACCGGCAGGAGCGCGAGCAGCCAGGCGTGCAGCCCTACTGTGGCGCCCAGCAGCAGGATGGCCAGCGCGGCGATGCCCAGTCCCAGGGCCGCCTGCAGGCTCAGGCGCACCAGGCGCGGCAGATCCTCCAGCGGGGCAATGCGCTGCCCGAGCGCGCCGGAAACGGCCACCAGCACAAAACCAAGCGCCAGCCGCCACACGCCGGCAACCAGGCTGCCGGCCAATTCCGGGCCAAATGGCTTGTGATAGACAAAATAGAGCATCAAAACAAGAAACGGCCAGAGGATTGCGCTCAGGCCGAGGATGAGGTTTCGCGTGCGCGGATTTTTCAAGGCAGGTCTCCCGATGAAATTATACCTGTGTTGCGCCCGGAAACCTGCAAATTATCTTCGGAGAAAATCAAACCGGGGCCAGCAGCTCAACCAGGCGATCAACCACCTGGTCGATTGCGTGCCGGACGGCCGGGCTGACCGGATGGTCGAACTCGATATCTTCGGGCTGGATCAGGATCAGTTCCACCGGGCAGCCCAGTTCGTGCTGGATGAATTGCACCAGCACGGAGGGCGGCAGGGTGTGGGTGGTGGCGCTCAAGCCGTCCGTTTCCCGCCAGTCCACCATCTCAACCGTGCCGGCAGGCTGCTCCAGCAAGGCAGCATCCACCAGCACCACCAGGTCGGGCGCAAAACGCCGCAGGGGTGCGGTGAATGCCTCGGGGGCCAGGCCGGCGTCGATGAGCAAAAGGTGCGGCCGGGGGGCCAGGCGGACGCGCAAAGCGCGCACCACCAGCACTCCGGCCGCATCGTCACCGTTCAGTTCGTTGCCGATTCCCAGCAGCGCCAGGCGCGGAGTGCGGCTAAGCGCCGCACTCAACGTTGCCAGTTTCTGCGCGAGCAGCTCGCTCCAGCAGGAATTGGACATCCTCGTCCCTACCGTACATCACTTCGAAGGGTTCGCGTTTGAGCTGGGCCAGTTCCCACTGCTCATTGCTCATGTTCAGGCAATTGAACCGGCAGCTTTGCACGCATTGGGCGCAGAAGGTGCAGCGGTCTTCGTGATAGCGCATCACGAATTTTTTTGCCACTTTGTCCACCACCAGCAGTTCAATGGCATCCGCCGGGCAATCTTTGATGCACAACTGGCAGCCAGAGCATTTGGACGGATCATACATCAGTTTCCCGCGCAGCATCTCCGGGGCCGGTTTCCGCTGGAATGGATAAAGCTCTGTGACCGGGCGTTTGAAAAGAGATCTGAGAATATCGCCTAACATCGCACCAATTGCCATGTTCTTACCTCCTTAGAAAAGCGGGCCGATCTGGCGGCCAAGGATGATGGCCAGCAGTTGCAGCAGGCCGAGCAGCGCGCCGACCCGCCACCACATGCCCACGGTTTGATCGATGCGCAGGCGGGCAAACAATGCTTGCAACCCGGCCGTCACCAGTAAACGCGCCACCGTCTTCCACAGGAAGTCAAGCGGATTGGCCAGCCCGCCCAGGTAGAGGGCGGAGATGAGCGTCAGGCCAATAACCAGCTCGACGTCCTTGCCGATGCGGAACAAGGCCAGGCCGCGGCCCGAATATTCGGTCAACGCGCCGGCGACGATCTCGGTTTCGGCTTCGGGGGCGTCGAAGGGCGGCAGTTCCAGCTTGCCCATCAAGCCGATGAGCGCAACCACAAAGCCAATTGGTTGGGCCAGGATCATCCAGACGTTTTCGTGCGCGTAGGCGTTGATCTCGCTGATACTCCAACTGCCCGCGGCAATGGCGGGGCCAAGCAGCGCCAGCAGGAAGGGAGCTTCATAAGAGAATATCTGGGTGAGCGTGCGCGTGGCGCCGATGATGGAGAAGCGCGAGATGTTGTTAGCGCCTGCCAGGCCGATGCAGATGGTCAGCAAGCTGAGCAGGTAAAAGACGACGATCAGGTCGCCCTGGAAGCTGTAGGAGGCGTTGAAGCCGGCCAGCGGCACGTAGAGCGCGGCCGTCAGCGCCGATGCCAGCGCGACGATGGGCAGACCGTGGAACAGGCCTTTGATGGCGCCTGATGGGACGATCTCTTCCTTAGAAAGCAGCTTGAATACGTCTGCAAGCGGCTGGAACCAGCGCGGACCAATGCGGTTTTGGAAACGGGCCACCAGTTTGCGGTCAGCCCATTGATAGACCAAACCACTGGCAATCAGGAAGAGGCCGCCCGGGAAGAAGAGGAGCAGGATGATGGAGGGCAGTGGTAGGTTCATCGGTAATACTCGATTCCGTGAAGGCGTAAGTCTTCCCAGGTCCACACCTGGGACTGGTTGGCACGGTGGATTTTAATCAGGCGGTCGTTGCATGAGAAGCACGGATCGATGCCGGCCAGGATCATGGGCATGTCAGCCAGCTTGTGCCCGACGGCAAAGTTGATCACCGAGGACCAGTTGCACAGGCTGGGCGTGCGCACCTTGATGCGTTCGGGCTTGTCGCCGCCACCGCTCTTGACGTAGTAGAACAGCTCGCCGCGCGGCGCTTCCACCCGGTGGATCGTCTCGCCGGCTGGGATGCGGCGCGGAACGCGCGCCGCCAGTTCGCCCCCGGGCATGTGGTCGAGGATTTCGCGGATCAGGCGGTAGCATTCGAGCAGTTCTTTGATGCGAACGACAAAGCGCGCCAGCAGGTCGCCGGTTTCGTCGGTGATGACG
>CALMIB010000165.1 GCA_937863945.1 uncultured Longilinea sp. | reverse complement strand
AATTGAAGGGCAAAAAGAGCACGGAACAGAATCAAGATTATTACGATTGGTTCGTTGTCTTCCAGTAAAGCAAATCGCTACACCGGCGGCAGGTCACCAACGGCAGGCGGGGCGTGGTAATTTTATCTAGAAATAACCCACCCGGTTCTATTTTTTCCAGCAGCGTTTCAGACATTTTGGTTTTGCAAACGATCTCATCCGCGCCGGACTGGCGGCCCAGGACATATTCTTCCGGCTGGCTGCTGAGCTCCACAATGCGCATGCGCGGGCGGGCGCCGCATAGGGCGGTTGAGGAAAAATGGGGGAAATATGGCATCACATCAGCTCAAAAAAGGCTTGACTTTTGATTATATGTTTTTAAGTAGTTTTGGTAAAATTATTTTGTGAGTGAAGACCGCCAATAAACATTCATTCGGGCACACGATGGGGCGTGTGCGGTTTTTCATTTCACTTCCGTTCATTGACTGCCCATTGATCAGAAGTTCGCCTGCCGAGGTTGTGCCACCTCTCTCCGCCGGCTGCTAACCGGCCGATTTCTTTTCCACTGGGTAGACTTGTTTCCGCCTTGCAGGGCAAAGGGAGTTGTTTGGATGAATATCTACGTTGGCAATCTGTCGTACCAGGCGAGCGAAGACGAGCTTCGACAGGCATTTGAGGCCTTCGGCGAAGTGGTTTCCGTCTCCATCATCAAAGACAAGTTGACCGGGCAGTCTCGAGGGTTTGCGTTCGTTGAAATGGGAACGGACGATGCCGGCCGCGCCGCCATTACCGGCATGAACGGCAAGGATTACCGCGGCCGCGCATTGACCGTGAACGAAGCCCGCCCGCGCGAAGAACGCCGCCCTGGCGGCGGTGGCGACCGCGACGGCTTTGGCGGCGGTGGTCGCCGGCCGGGCGGCTCGGGCGGTTACGGTAACGATCGCCGCGGCGGTACAGGCGGCGGTGGACGGCGAGACTGGTAACACGATTCACCTTGCATCTGAAATCACCCGGAAGAATCAGACTTCCGGGTGTGTTTTTTTATTCATCACCTCTTCAAAATTCCTTCATAAGTTCTTCACAACTCTTCGGTAAGATAAAGCCATCAAGCAACGACAAACCTGGATTAAGGAGAAAATGATGGGTAAGATATTTGTGGGTGTGCTGATTGGCGCGGCCCTGGTGGGCGCGGTTTTAGGCGTGTTTGGTCTGGTCAATGCGCAGGGTCCGGTGGCCCCGCTGGTGGAAGGCCAGCAGCCCGGATACGGCATGATGGGACAGGGCCGGATGGGCGGACGCGGCGGCATGATGGGGCAGGCGTATGCCGGCACCCAGGAAGGCCCGATGCACGATCTGATGATCGAAGCCTGGTCCGCGAAGTTGGGGTTGGGCATTGATGAACTCAACCAACGCATCGTGGACGGTGAAACGATGTACGAGATTGCCATCTCGACCGGCATGACTGCCGAAGAATTCCAGGCAGCCCGCGTGGAAATCCATGCCGCGGTGCTGGAGCAGGCAGTCGCGCAGGGTCTGATCACCCAGGAGCAGGCGGATTGGATGCAATCCCGCGGCGCGCGCATGGGCGGGGCCGGCTGCGCCGGCGGCATGCGCCAGGGAAGTTGGGGAAGCACAGCCCCGCAGGTTAATCCATAAACGATCCCTCTTTTAGACGAATGACAGCCGGAAACACCGGCTGTTTCTTTTTAATGTTTCAAAAACGCTTTAAGATATGCTACACTAAGGAGACGAACAGCCTATGAGGGGAGGCGGCAATGAATCAATTGACTCAGGATGGGATTGCGGCACTCAAGGCGGGCGATAAAGAACGCGCCCAAAAGCTTTTTGTGGCTGCGCTTGAGGAAGACAATGATGATTTGCAGGCCTGGTTATGGCTTTCAGGCGCTGTGGAGAGCGATGTGGACCGCCTGGAATGCCTGGAGCAGGTGCTGCGGATCGATCCTGCGCACGCGCTGGCATCCAAAGGCGCGGCGCAATTGAGGGCGCGTGGGGTAAAACCTGCCGAGCCGGTGGAAACGCCGCCGGAAGAAGTTTTCCGTGAAGGCTTTGAGAAATACCAGCCTGAAGCCGATGAGCGGCTGTTTGCCGATCCAGAAGAAACCGCCGAGCCGGATGAGGTCCCCACGCTCTCGTCGATCGAGCCCATCGCGGAAGAACCGCGGGAAAAAACCCAACCCGTAAAAGTCGAAAACGATACGCGCGTCGAGCGTTCGGCTGAAAAAATCGTCCTTAAAACCAAGCCGTCTCTTTTGCCCGTTCTGACAGTTGGCATCCTGATCGTCATCCTGGTGGTGGTCTTAGTAGCGGTGGTATTTCCCTGGGCGGTAGAGCGCGTGACGGTAAACACGAACCTGTTGTTCATGTCCATGCTGGTCGTAGTCGCGCTGACCATCGCTGCGGTGACGGTGCGCGTGCTGCAGCAGCAATTCACCGCCTACATCCTCACCAACCGCCGGCTGATCGTTGAGGACAGCCTGGTATCGCGCGCGCAAAAAAGCCTGCCGCTCGACCGGATTCAGGGGATCAGCTACCGGCAGAATTTCATTGAGCGGATTTTCGGGCTGGGCACGGTGATGCTGGCAGCCAATGGCGAAAACAGTCCGATCCATATGCAAGATTTGAAAGCGTACATTCAACTGGCCGAGCAAATTGAGGCGGCCGTTGAAACGCAGCCCAGGGAGTAAAGCCGTTGCGGCGAGCGGAAGAATGACATCATCCTCATACCGAGCCCGTTATCGCCGCATCCTGTGGTTTTTCGCCCGCGTTTTGATCAGCGTGGGCTTTTGGGATGTATTCCTGCCCCGGTTGCGTCTCACTGGACCGGGCAACCGCACCCGTAAAAACCGTTACCACCAGATCGCAGTGAATTTTCGCGCGCTTGCCGTTCAGCTCGGCGGCGTGATGATCAAAGTGGGGCAGTTTCTTTCGGCGCGGCTGGATGTGCTGCCGCGGGAAGTCACGGATGAGCTGGCCGGTTTGCAGGATGAGGTCAAAGCTGAGCCCTTCGACCGCATTCGGGCCGTCGCGGAAAGCGAACTGGGCGCACCGCTCGACGATTTATTTGACTGTTTTGAGGAACAGCCGGTCGCGTCGGCTTCGATTGGCCAGGTACACCGCGCCTGCCTGCACACTAATCCTGACGAGACCAACAGCACGCGCGACGTGGTGGTGAAGGTGCAACGTCCGGACATCCAGCAAATTGTGGAGGTTGACCTGGCAGCCCTGCGCGTGGTGGGCGGTTGGGTGAACCGGTTTGCTTTTATCCGCAAGCGCGTGGATGCGCCTGCATTGATCGTCGAATTCAGCCGGTCGCTGTATGAGGAGATCGATTATTTACATGAAGGCCAAAACGCGGAACTTTTTGCCGCGAACTTCAAAAATTACCCGGGCGTTTATGTTCCGCGGGTGCACTGGCCGACAACCACCCGGCGCGTGTTGACGCTGGAAAATGTGCAAGCCATCAAGATCACGGATTACGCCAGCATCGAAGCCGCGGGAATTAGCCGCGCGGAGGTGGCGCAACGGTTGTTTGGCACCTACATGAAGCAGATTTATGACGACCGCTTTTTCCATGCCGACCCGCACCCTGGCAACCTGTTTGTCAAACCCATGCCGCCTGGCGAAGGCAAAACCAGGGCGGAATGGTTGCTGGTGTTTATTGATTTTGGCATGACCGGGCAGATTACGCCCGGGCAAATGAACGGCCTGCGTGAAATGTTGATCGCCGTGGGCACCCGCGACCCGGCGCGAATCGTCAAAGCCTATCAGATGCTGGGCGTCCTGTTGCCTGACGCTGATCTTGAACTGTTGGAGCGGGCGGGCGCGCGCGTTTTTGAGCGCTTCTGGGGCATGACCGCGCCCGAGCTGATGAATTTTTCGCAGGAAGAGTTGTTCGATTTCCTGCGTGAATTTGAAAACTTGCTCTATGAAATGCCCTTCCAGGTGCCGGAAAATATTGTTCTGCTGGTGCGCTGCCTGAGCATCCTTTCGGGACTGTGCACCGGCCTGGACGTTGACTTTAATGCCTGGTCGAGCATCGGTCCGTACGTGCAGAAGTTGGTGGCAGAGGAGGGTGGAAGCCGTTGGAAGACCTGGCTGGCGGAATTGGGCGTTTTTGCCCAGGCGTTGTTCTCACTGCCGCGCAAACTGGATCGATTGGTCGCGCGCATGGAGCAGGGCAACCTGGAAGTGCGCACGCCGGATCTGAAAAAGGGCGTTGACCGGTTGGATCGGAGCGTCAATCGGCTGGCAGGCGCGGTGATGTTTGCCGCGCTGCTGCTGGGCGCGGTACAGCTTTATATCGCCGGTGAGTACATGCCAGCCGGCATATTATCTGGCGCGGCCGTCCTGGCGTTTCTGTGGGTTTTACGCTGATTCAGCCTGCCCGCGCGTGGAAGGATCCGTTCAGGGGGCAAACAACTCCACGACCAGTGGATGAATGGCATCCCAGTTGGGCAGGAGGATGTTAGCGCCCTGGTCGGTGGTGTAGGGCGTGACGTAATCGCGGTCGATCACGTGCGCATCGATCGTATCGGTCAAAGCGGCGCGCAGCAGGGCCAGCCCCAGGCGCGGCCAGTCGTAAAAAGGAACGTTGGTGTTCACGGCGCGGCTGAGTGCGCTGACAAGGCCCGGCCAGCGCCACCAGTTGGCCGGGTTGGCCATTTTGCCTACCGCCGCCTGGACGACCATTTGCCCGTGACGCATGCGGTAAAAATCGTCACTGCTGTAGCGTTCGCGCACGAAGGCCAGCGCCTGACCGGCATCCAGGTGGTGCTTTCCCGCGGGCAGACCGCCTTCGGCCTGTGCCAGCTCGATATCCACGCCTCCGACGGCATCGATCATCTCGACAAAACCGTCGAAATTGATTGACACATACCGGCTGACGCGCACGCCGAAGTTGGCGCGAATGGTCTCCAGGGTTGCATCCGGCCCGCTGCCGGGTTGGCTGGCTTCGGCGTAAAAGTGAGCGGTGTTGATGCGGTCCTCACCGACGCCCGGGATGGTCACCCACAGGTCGCGCGGGATGGAGAGCATGGATACATAGGGCTGGAGCGGCACGATGCTGAGCAGCAGAATGGTGTCGCTGCGGCCGATGTTCATGCCCTCGGTGCGGTCCGTGCCCAGCACCAGCAGGTTGGTGCGCAGCGGGGCCAGCAAGTAAACCAGCACCAGCACGACCAGCCACCAGCCCCACCTGCGCCGCTTGCGCGGCAGCGGTTTGAGCGATTTGACCGGGATGGGTTGGTAATGCGAAAGGGGGTCCGTTTTTTGGGACGGTGGTACGGGTGCGGTGTTGCCCGATGGATAGGTGCGGTTGGGTTGTGACATGCAAACAAACAGGCCCGCCGGGAATTTCCGGCAAGCGCCTCCAGTTTTCTATTTATGGATGGTCAGGTTATGCCGTTGGAGCTTGACCAATCCACCTTTGTTGATCTTCACGCAACCCTGCAGATCCAGGTATTCCAACCGTCTCAGGTTGCGCAGGTGCAATATCCCCTGATTGGTGATGCGGTTGCAATAGCTGATATTTAAACGCAGCAGCCGGGTGAGCGGTTTTAGCTCGGCCAAACCGCTGTCGGTGAGGCTGCACGAACTGAGGTTGAGTTCTGTCAGGTGGTTCAGGGTTTTGATAAAGCGCACGCCGTCATTGGTGACGTTGCGGCATTCAGCAAGGTTGAGAGAGACAATTTCTTTAAGGCCGTCCATCTCGGCGATCAACTGCTCGAGCAGTTCATCATTCAGGTTTCGGCCGCGGACGGCAAATTCGGCCCCGGCGGGCAGGTGCAACACGCCCGGACCGGCGTCCAGCTCCTGCCAGTCGCTGCCCGGCGCAGAGCCGGCCGGCCGCTGGAAGACCTGAATTGGAAGCTGGGTGTGAAGCGCTTTGTTTGAACTTATCGGTGTACTGTTTTCCACGCGGTCCATTATAACATTGACCGCCTGCCTTATCTCTTTGTTGTGAACAGATCGTGGGGATGTGCATGGATTGACCCGCAGCCGGTATAGGTTTCTAAAAAACGCCAGGCAACCCGCCTGGCGTTTTAACGTGTGCGTAACGCGCTTATGCTAACGTTCTCACCGGGTTGGAAATCACGCCCAGGTTCTCAATTTCGATTTCCACGCGGTCGCCATGCTGCAAAAAGACCTTCGGATTGCGGAAGACGCCGACGC
>CALMIB010000164.1 GCA_937863945.1 uncultured Longilinea sp. | reverse complement strand
TTCGGGATTGGACATCGACGCGCTGAGAATTGTTTCGGAAGGCGTCAACGCACTGCGCGGACCCGACCTGGGCGTTCTGGTGATTACACACTATCAGCGCATTTTGAACTACATCAAGCCCGACGTGGTGCACGTCATGATGGACGGCCGCATCGTTGAGTCCGGCGATGCTGACCTGGCGCTTCACCTCGAAGAGCATGGTTACGACTGGGTACGTGAAAAGCTTGAAAACGGCGCTGCCGCCTGATTATTGGTATTTACCTGGAGAAAGAGGAGATTATGAGTTCCTCATCGTCTGAAGAAAAAATCCTGGAAACCCTCGGCGAATACAAGTACGGTTTCAGTGATCCCGATGTTTCAGTTTTTAAGACCCGTAAGGGGTTGGATGAACAGGTGGTTCGTCAGATCTCCGCGCAAAAAGGCGAACCACAATGGATGCTGGACTACCGGCTTAAAGCCCTGGCGCATTTCCAAAAACGGCCTATGCCCAATTGGGGCGCGGATATTTCCGGCTTGAAGCTGGACGATATCTACTATTATGTGCGCCCCGTCGACGTTGCCGGCAAGAGCTGGGAAGACGTGCCGGATTCGATCAAGAAAACCTTCGATCGGCTGGGCATCCCCGAAGCCGAACGAAAGTTCCTCGCGGGCGTTGGCGCGCAATATGAGTCCGAAATGGTTTATCACTCGATTCAAGAGCATCTTGAAAAGCAAGGCGTCATCTTCCTCAGCATCGAGGATGGCCTGCGTCAGCACCCGGACTTGTTTCGAGAATATTTTGGCACCGTTGTTCCCATCGAGGATAACAAGTTTGCTGCTCTGAACAGCGCGGTCTGGTCGGGCGGTTCCTTCGTGTATGTGCCCA
Source organism: uncultured Longilinea sp. (assembly GCA_937863945.1). Lineage (GTDB taxonomy): Bacteria > Chloroflexota > Anaerolineae > Anaerolineales > Anaerolineaceae > Longilinea. The sequence continues at coordinate 392 of CALMIB010000164.1, read as the reverse complement.
AGGGCGTCAAGGTCGAATTGCCCCTGCAGGCCTATTTCCGGTTGAACTTAGCCAATATTGGCCAGTTTGAACGCAGCCTGATCATCGCCGATGAGGGCGCGCAGGTGCATTATGTGGAAGGCTGCACGGCGCCGCAGTACACCACCGACTCCTTCCACTCCGGCGTGATTGAAATCATCGTGAAGAAAGGCGCGCGGGTGCGCTATTCGACCATCCAGAACTGGTCGACCAACGTGTATAATCTGGTGACCCAGCGTGCCATGGTGCATGAGGGCGGCACAATGGAATGGGTGGATGCCAACCTGGGCTCGAAGGTGACAATGAAATATCCATCCTGCTACCTGGTTGGTGAAGGCGCGCACGGCGAGATTCTATCGATGGCGTTTGCCGGC
>CALMIB010000163.1 GCA_937863945.1 uncultured Longilinea sp. | reverse complement strand
GATGCAGCATGAGGTGATCGTATTCAAGTCGTGCTTTACCGGCAACGCACTGTATGACGACGCCCAGGTGGACACGGTAAAGGGCTATTACGAAAGTGTGCACGCTTTCATCCGCCAGCACCCGGAGAAGCTCTTTATCCTGCTCACCACGCCGCCGCTCAATTCCGCCGAAGCCGACCCGGCCATGGCAGCCCGCGGGCGCCAGGTGGCCGATTGGCTGCTCTCTGAAGATTTCAAGCGCGGCCTGCCCAATCTGTACATCTTTGACCTCTACGGGCTGCTGGCGGAAAACGACCCGGCCTCGACGGAGTACGGCACGCTGCGGGTTGATTACCGCGATGGCAATGACAACCACCCCAACCTGCAGGCCAACCGGGATGTTGCGCCGCTGCTGGGCAGCTTCATCCTGGAATCCATCCAGGCTTATCAGACGGCGCAAGATTGATCCAGATTTGCGCGTGAGAGGTTCCATGACTCGTCTTTTCCGGCGTTTCTTTGTTCTGGCGGCTGGCTTGATGCTGCTGGCAAGCGCGGCGCAGGTCGGCGTTCCTGCGGCTGCGGCGCAATCCGTTTCGGTTGCGTGGAGCCAGCCCATCCGGCTGACCAACCCGGAAATCCAATCCTGGTCGCCCACCATCGCGGCTGACCTGGCCGGCAACGTGCACGTGCTCTGGCCGCAAACCATGATGACCGGCGCGCCGGCGGGCATGGGCGACACGCTCTACTACGCGCGCTGGGATGGCGAAAAGTGGAGCACGCCCTCGGACGTGCTGGTATCGCCGAACAACCAGGGCGCGGAAATGCCCGACATCGCGGTGACGCCGGACGGCATTCTGCATGCCGTGTGGGGCACCGGCGGCGCTAACAGCAAATTAATGTACTCGCGCGCCCCGGCCTGCTGCGCTGAGGATCCGCACAACTGGAGCAAGCCCGTTTCGCTGGGCGGTTCGGTCAACCTGAGCAGCGCGATCGTCAGCGATTCGCAGGGCGTGCTGCACATGGTCTATGCATCGTTGGCCACCAACAACATCGTTTACCAGCAGTCCACCGACAGCGGCGCCACCTGGAGCAAGCCCGTGGAAATTGACGGCGCCGGGCGGCGCGAGGATGAATACCCGGCTTACCCGCGCATTTCGGTGGATTTGCGCGGCCGCATCCACCTGGTCTGGTCGGTGATGCCTTACCCCGGCCGGGCGGTGGTCTATACCCGTTCGGATGACGGCGGGAAAACCTGGAAGGAAGCGGTTCAGATCGACGTGTACGACCGCTTCCGCTACAGCGAGGGCTACGGCCCCTACCTGATCGACGTGGAAGCCGTGGGCGAGGATACCGTACACCTCACCTGGGACGGCGCGCCGACCGTCGAACGCCACCATACCTGGTCGAACGACGGCGGCGATACCTGGGCGGACCCGGATACGTTCATCCCCGAATTGACCGAAGGCGGCCGGGCGCTGTGGAACGACATGGTGGTGGACAGCGCGGGCGTGCTGCACGCGGTGTCGATCAAGCAGCCGTGGGCCGCGCAGTGGATCGGCGGCGGATGGTCGCAGTCGGTGGCCATTGGCTCGCGCTCCTTTGCCGAAGACCTGCGCATGACCATCAGCCGGGGCAACCAGTTGCATGTGGTCTGGCTGGAAGTGATCCCGGGCAACCCGAGCGTGGTGTATTACGTCAACGGGGTTTCCTCGGCGCCGGCAGTGCCCGTTCAACCGTTGCCCGAAGTGCCCACGGACGCGCTGGGCCTCACGCAGTATGCCCGGCCCACCGGCACGCCTGTACCCACCATCACGCCGGCGCCCACGTTGGTGGATCTGCCTTACAGCGATGTGCAATCGGTCGAGAGTCCGGGCAGAGCCATCTTCATCAGCGCGGGGGCGGTGCTCTTATTTATCGTCGGAGTGGTGATCGCGTTTCGCGGAAAAAAACAATAATCCTTCCTGGACATTGCATGAACGCATCTACTCAAACCCCATTGCGCTCACGAATTCCCACATTTATTTTGCTGGCGTTGATTATCGTGCTGGCTGCTTTGCTGCGTTTCTACCGGATTGGCGCGCTTTCTTTCTGGCTGGATGAAGCCTACACGTATTTTGTTGCCAGAGACAGCCTGATCCAGGTCATCCGGGCAGATCCAAATATGTCATTGTTTTATGCGTTTGCCCATCTTTGGCTGCAATGGTTCCCCGGCGCTTCTGATGGAATGCTCCGAATGTTGCCGGCTTTCTTTTCAACAGGCAGCGTGGTAGCGGTATTTTTTCTCGGGCAAGAGATCGCCTCGGAAAAACAGAAGGGAACTGCGATAGGCCTGATTTCGGCTTTGCTGGTTGCGATAAACTCGTTTCATATTCAATATGCGCAGGAATTTCGTTCTTACAGCCTCACTTTCCTGTTAACAACCCTGTCCACCTTTTTTTTAATTAAGGCACTCAAGCAAGACCACCCGAATCAGACCTGGTATATTGGGTATGCGGTCATTTCAGCAGGGGCCATTTATTCACATTTTTATAGTGTGTTCCTCCTGGCTGCCCAGGCAGTGACTTTGCCATTTTTATTCCTAAACAAGCCAAAAAGTCGCCAAAATATCTTCCCTTTATTTTTGAGCTTTGCCGGCATCCTGGTTTTGGTTGCGCCGGTTGCAATCCTCGCCTATCAAAAAGGTCCTGTGGGCATTGCCTGGATCCCTCGTCCTTCGATGGAGATCCTCCTTGATTTTTTGGTTAAAATCAGCGGCCGGTCCGATGACGGCCGGTGGCTGATCCTGCTGTATTTCTTCCTGGGAGGCGTTGGTTTTCTCTTTGGATTTTTATTCAACCGGGCTCAGGATGCCCTGAATCGGTGGATGCACCTATTGTTGCTGAGTTGTTTTTTGGTTCCGCTATTACTGGCATGGTTCATTTCAATTCTATTGACCCCGGTTTTTGTGGACCGATACCTGTTGTTTATCATGCCGTATGCATCCATTTTGGCTGCCTCCGGGATGGTGGCTTTCTTATACGCTTCATGCAGAAATAACGGTCTGCGGGTCACGTCAAAAGCCGTTGGAGTTCTCTCCTTCCTTATCTTTGTCTTTTTGTCCGCGCAGGGAATTCGAGCCTATTATGCCGATTTTCAGAAAGATGATTGGCGAACGGCTGCCCAATTCTTACGCGCCAATTGTTCGGATGGATTACGTTTATATTACCCTCCCTTTGTCGAGAGGGCAGTCCTTTATTACAATTCGGAATTAACCACTCAGGCAGAGAAATGGTCAGAAAGCATCAACCATCCGTCCGGCGATTTCGATGAGCTGATAACCACCTTTCCCGCTCAGTATGAGAAAACGTGCCTGGTGGCTGCTCATGTGAATGATTTTCTTCAGGAAGAACAAATCATTT
>CALMIB010000162.1 GCA_937863945.1 uncultured Longilinea sp. | reverse complement strand
CGCGACCCTTCTTCTCCATGATGGTCATCAGGTCAGCCAGGCATTGGAAGGGGTGGTAAATATCGCATTGCATGTTGAGAACCGGCGCCCGGGAGGACTTGGCGACATCGTTGATGTACTTGTTGCCCAGCAGCCAGTCGCAATGGCGGATGGCCAGGCCGTCGAAATAGCGGCCGTAGATCTCGCCGATTTCCACCGGGGTGTCGCCGTGCTTGATCTGAGTGGTCGAGCTCTCGATGAAAGCGCCGTGGCCGCCCAGTTGGGCAATGCCGGCTTCAAAGGAGCCGCGCGTGCGCGTGCTGGAGAAAAAGAACAACATCGCCAACACTTTGTCACGCAGGTAAGGGGTCGGTTCATTCAAAGCGCGTTTGCGTTTCAAGTCAAACGCCACATCCAGAACGGTCTCGACTTCCTCCTTCGAGAAGTCCAGGTCACCAATTAAATCGCGACCGTGTAAATAGGTTTGCATCATATCCTCTCTTTGGTGTTTTACCGGCGCCGGGCAGGAATGCTGCCGCCTTTGCCCGGCGCAGAATATCCGGAATCACTCACTCCATGCGGCCCAGAACCAGCGCCAGCAATGCCATGCGCATCACCACGCCGTTGAAGGCTTCCTGCCAGTAGCGCGACCAGCGGGTGATATCCACATCCGGTGGGATTTCATCCATGCGCGGCAGCGAGTGCAGCAGAATAGCGTCTGATTTGGCCTTTGTCGAAAGCAACTCACGGGTGATCTTGTAATTGGACGGGGTCAGGCCGGTATCGCCTTTGCGGGTATCGCGGTCTTTGGTGTAGTCCGGCTGGACGACCGGTTCCACCAGGATGACATCCGCATCGGCGATACACTGTTCAACGTGCTCGGCTTCCTTGAAATTGAGGCTGTACTGTTTTAATTCTTCCTTGAAATCAGGCGTCAGGCTCATGTCAGGCGGCGCCACATAAGTGATGGGGCAGTCGAACTGGGTGAGCGCATAGGATAGCGAATGCATCGTGCGCATGCGCATATCACCGACTGCCACCCACTTCAAACCGTCGATACGACCTTTTTCCTGCAGGACGGTGTACAGATCAGTCAGGATCTGGGTGGGGTGTTCACCCCACCCGTCGCCACCGTTGATGATGGGCACGGAAGCCCATTTGGCGGCTTCATGCGGGGCGCCCTGCTGGAAGTGGCGCATGACAATCACGTCGCCGTAAAATTCCAGCATCTTGACCGTATCCTTGATCGATTCCTGGTAAAAGTCGCCCGCGCGGGTCATTTTGGCATCCGAAAAGCCGGTCACATGCCCTCCCAGGCGGTGCATGGCGGCCTCGTGCGCCAGGCGGGTTCGCGTGGAGGGCTGGTAAAATGCTGTCACCAGGGTTTTGTCTGCCAACATCGTAGAATTGCGCCGGTCACGTGCGATCGGCTCTAATTCCTTTGCGACCTGAAAAACCCTGAAGAATTCATCACGCTCAAAGTCTTTCAATGAAAGAATGTCACGGCCAGCAAAACTACGCATACGCAGCTCCTTGTGGGAAAAGATTAAAAGGATAGGGTCCAGGCATCACCGGGTGGCTGCCCGGCCCCCATTACACACTTAAACTTCTTTCTTTTCACCTAATATCTTGGGCAGCAGTGCGTAGAATTCCGTTGCCTTGACAACGTCATCCAGCGGCACTTGCTCAAGGATGGTATGGGCATAATTTTCGTCGCCGGGGCCAAACCCGATCGACGGAATGCCGGCTTTACCGGCCCAGTAGGTGCCATTCGTCGAGAAGTCCCACGTACCCAGCGGTCGATCTTCACCCCACAGCGCCTTGACCGTCTCCTGTCCGGCTTGCGCCAGCGGATGTTCCGAATCCAGCAACCAGGCCGGATAGTATTTGGATACCGGAAACACAAAACCGGTATATGACGGTTCATCGTAAAACAATTCCTCGACGTGGATTTCATCCTGCAGATAATCCGGGATCAGGCCTTTGATCTGAGCAATCACATCATCGTGGGGCTCGTTGGATGTGATGCGGCGATCAATGTAGATTGTGAATTGATCCGGCACAGCATTGAGCGACGCAGTTCGCACTTCAACGTTGGTCACAGCCACGGACGGGTGTCCCTGGATGGGGTGTTTGCCCATGCCAAAGCGCATGCGGCGGTCCAGTTCGCGGATTTGCGTGATGACGGCCATCATCTTATACACGGCATTGTCGCCCAGGTAATGCGTGGCGGCATGCGCCGAGCGGCCTGAGGCGGTGATTTTCAGTTCGATGCGGCCCTTATGCCCGCGGTAAACCTGCATTTTGGTCGGTTCGCCGATCACCACAAAATCCGGGCGCACCTTGGGATCGACTTCGACGAAGGTGTTGGGGGCAATGCCGTCGCACCACTCTTCCATATTGCCGAAGTAATATGCGGTGGTATCCTTCAGCCAGCCGAGTTCTTTTGCGAATGTCAGGCCGTACACCATGCCGGGGGTGGAGCCTTTTTCATCGCAGGCGCCGCGCGCAAACAGGATGCCGTCTTCCACCTTGCCCTTGAAGGGATCCCAATCCCACTCCGCCGGATCGCCAACGCCCACCGTGTCAATGTGCGAATCAAAAACGATCACACGCTTGCCGGAGCCAATCCGTCCCAGGATGTTGCCCATCTTGTCGAAGCGCACTTCGTCAAAACCCAGCCTGGTCATCTCGGCGCCAATGCGCTCGCCGACCTCTTTGAGCTGGCCTTCCATGCTGGGAATGGCGCAGATGTCGCGCATGAATTGGATGATGTTCCCGCGGTTTTCTTCGACTCTCTTTTTCAGAATATCAATTTCACTCATAAAGGTTTGCCTTTCTTTATGTCTTTAATGACTGGTTGAAACACGCCGCACAACATGAAAACGGAAGTAGCCGGGGAGAAAATAACTGTAAGAGTAGTCAATGATGCTCCCATCAGCCGCAAACAGTTGTGCAATAAACAGGAGTAACACATCGCCGCGTTGCATTTGCAGCGCCCGGGCAATCTCCGAGCTGGCAGAAACGGCGCGAATATCCGTTTTGGATTCGGCCAGCTTGTAGCCCTCATGTGTCAACAGCAGATCCAGCACCGAACCACGAAACCCCCTTTTGAGTTCCTCCGGCGATAAGTATTCTTCCGGCAGCAGATCCACCAGGTAGGCCACCGGCCGGTTTTCTGCATGGATGACACGGGTGACCTGCACCAGGCCAGAGCCCGGGGAAACCTGAAGCGCAGCGCCTTGCGCCTCATCCGCACTCAACCGCTCAACCTGTAAATCGCCAATCGACACGTTCAAATTGATCCGCTTTGCCAGCGTTTCAATGCTTTCCAGCACTTCCAATCCGGTTTCAATGACATGAGTCTGGTTAACAACAAACGTGCCCACGCCCTGCCGCCGGCGGATCAGCCCCTGGCCCTCAAACGACCGCATCGCCTCGCGCAGCGTGGCGCGTGAAACCCCAAGGTGCCGGGCCAGCTCCGGTTCCGATGGCAATCGTTCGCCGTTGGGCGTTTCCGCGATCAGGCGAGAAAGCTCGTTCTGAAGGCGTTGAAATCGACGCTGCGGTTCGGCTTCCATTGCAATTGACTCATCCGGCATAATCGCGCCCCTTCCGGCTCACTCAATCACCGGGATCATCGTGAAGCTTTCTACATCCACTAAACCCAGGTCTGAGATGCGCAGCGATGGAATGACAACCAGCCCCAGCAGGCTGAGCTGCATATTGGGGTTATTCAACATGCAGCCACAGGACTGAAAGCCCTTTAAGACCGTGCTTGCTTTTTCAGCCACCACCTCGGCTCGCTCGCTCGACATCAGACCCGCAATGGGCAGTTCCACCCTGCCAATCACTTCACCGCGCAGCACCACTACCTGCCCGCCGCCGCAGGCAGCCAGCGCATTGGCCGCAATGGCCATATTCTCGTCATCTGTGCCGGTTACGATCATGTGATGGCTGTCGTGAGCGACCGTGGTGGCGATGGCGCAGGGCTGTGAAAAACCAAAACCATGCACCAACCCAACCTGAACGCGGCCGGTGGCGTGGTGACGCTCCACCAGCGCCAGTTTGGCAATATCGCGCGCCATATCGGCATGCACAAAACCGTTGCATGGTTCCAGTTCCATCACCAGGTGGCGGGTTGGCGCCTGATTCTCGATGACTCCGATCACGTGCGCTTTCAGCTTGCCGTTGGTTGCCGGCGTGGCGAGTTTAAAATCAGCGGCTTTCAGTTCGCGGCGAAGATGCACGGAATTTAATGCCCACTCCGGGTGCGTAACCCTGGGCAGGTCGATGAGCAGGCGGCCGTTTTCGGCCACCACCTGCCCGCGGGCAACCACCACATCTGCATGGAAGTCAGCCAGGTCCGGCACAATCAGCACATCCGCGTACCGGCCGGGCGCAATCATGCCCATCTCACGGCTCACACCAAAATGCTCGGCCGTGTTCAATGTGGCCATCTGAATAGCGGTGATGGGTTGCAATCCCTGCCGGATCGCATGGCGGATCACGCGGTCCATGTGGCCTTCCTGGATCAGCGTTGCGGAGTGGGAATCGTCGGTGCAAAGGATGAAGTTGCGCGCATCCAGGCCCATTTCGGTCACCGCGCGGACTTGCGCGGCCACATCGTGCCACGCAGAGCCAAAGCGCAGCATGGCCTTCATGCCCTGGCGCACGCGCGCCACCGCGTCTTCCACACGCGTGCCCTCGTGATCATCCTGCGGGCCGCCGGCAACGTAACCGTGGAAGGGCAAGCCCAGGTCAAGCATGGGGTAATGGCCGCCGATCACCTTGTTGGCCATGCGGGTGGCATCCATCTCTGCATGCATTTTCGCGTCGCTGGAAACGACACCGGGGAAATTCATCATCTCGCCCAGGCCGATAATCCCGGGCCAGGTCATCGCTTCGGCCACTTCTTCGGGGCCAATAGAAGCGCCTGGCGTCTCCAGGCCGGGCGAGGAGGGCACGCAGGAGGGCATTTGCACAAAAACAGCAATCGGCTGCAAGGCCGCTTCGTCCACCATCAGGCGCACGCCGCGCAAACCGAACACGTTGGCAATTTCATGCGGATCGACGAACATGCCGGTTGTTCCGTGCGGCAGCACGGCGCGCACAAATTCGGTCACCGTCAACATTCCCGATTCGACGTGCATGTGGCCGTCGAGCAAGCCGGGCACCAGGTAACGGCCCGCCGCATCAATGACGCGCGTCTGCGGGCCGATGGCATGGCTGGCGTCCGGGCCGACATACGCGATGCGCCGGTCGATGATGGCAATATCGGTCGCAGGGATAATCTCACCCGACTGCACCGCCACCCATCGACCGTTGCGAATGACCACATCGGCGGGCGTGCGTCCCATGGCGCAATCGACGAGCAAGCGCGAATTTCTTTGCCAGAAAGTGTTCATGCTCATAAAAATGACCTGTTCCTGTCAACGATAAAGCGGGAATAAAGAGCTATCCGGTCTAACCAACCAAACGTTGGGCAGCCTGATTGTGACGGCGCACCAGCGCGGGCACGTCCACGGTCAACAATTCGCCGCCGCGCACCACCACTTTGCCGCCAATCACCGATAAATCCACGCGCTGCGGGCTGCAGAAAACCAGCGCGGCGACAGGGTCGTGCAGCGCGCCGGCATAGTCCAGCCGGTCAAGATTGATGGCGATAAAGTCGGCGCACTTTCCTGGCTCCAACGAGCCGAGGTCGTCGCGGCCCAACACCGCAGCGCCGCCGCGCGTGGCCACTTCCAGCGCCTGGCGCGCGGTCATCAAGGGCGGCGCACCGGAACCCGAAAGCGACGCCCCGGCCACTCCCGCCCCCAGGCGCGAGAGCAGCATCGCCTGGCGCGCCTCGCCCAGCATGTGCGAGCCGTCGTTGCTGGCCGACCCGTCCACGCCAAGGCCCACCTTCACGCCGGCTTCGCGGTAGCGCATCACCGGCGCGATGCCCGATGCCAGGCGCATGTTCGAAGAGGGGCAATGCGCCACGCCGCAGCCGGTGCGCGCGTACAACTGGATTTCCTCCTGCGAAACATGCACCGAATGGGCAAACCACACGTCCGGCCCGATCCAATCCACCGATTGCATGTACTGAACCGGCCGGTAGCCGAACATTTGCAGACAAAATTCTTCCTCGTCCTGGGTCTCGGCCAGGTGCGTGTGCAGGTGCACGCCGTACTGGCGGGCCAATGCGGCGCTTTGCTTCATCAACTCGCCGGTCACGCTGAACGGCGAGCAGGGCGCCAGGACGATCTGCAGCATCGATCCGGGGTTTGGATCGTGGTAAGTCTCAATCAGGCGAACGCTGTCTTCCAGGATATGCGCTTCGCTGTCCACCACGCTGTCGGGCGGCAGGCCGCCCTTGCTTTCACCCAGGCTCATCGACCCGCGCGAGGCGTGCAGGCGCATGCCCACCTCGCGGGCGGCGGCAATTTCATCGTCCAGTTTCGAGCCGTTCGGGAACAGGTAAAGATGGTCGGACGCGGTGGTGCAGCCCGAAAGGACCAGCTCGGACATCGCCGTCTGCGCCGAAATAAAAATATCGTCAGGGGTCATGCGCGCCCAAATCGGGTAAAGTGTTTTCAACCAGCCAAACAGGTTGGCATCCTGTGCGGCTGGCACGGCGCGCGTCAAGGTCTGATAAAAATGATGGTGCGTGTTGATCAAACCGGGCAAAACGATGTGCCCGGATAAATCCAGCACTTCGTCTGCCGTTTCCGGCAGCTCGCCGGCTGCGCCCACATTTTCGATAAAGCCATCTCGAATAAAAAGGCCACCGCCGGAAATCTCCCGGCGCTGGCCGTCCATGGTTACTAAAACACTGGCATTCTTTATCAGAAGAGTGGTCATGTTTTCAGGGGGTTGCAGAAACATTTTTTGGGGATCTGCCGCCTGCGAGACGGACAGTAAAATCAGTTTACTCACAAACCCCTGAAAAGTCAATTGTCAGACAACATGATCTTTGTCACTTGTCCGACAATTCAGCCCCGTGAAGCGTGTTGCGCAGGAGCATGGCGATGGTCATCGGCCCCACCCCGCCCGGTACGGGCGTGATCACCCCGGCCACTTCCTTGACCTCTTCGAAGTTGACATCCCCCACCATGCGGTAGCCCTTGGGCTGGCCGGGGTCGTCCACCCGGTTGATGCCCACGTCAATCACCACCGCGCCGGGTTTCACCCAATCGCCGCGCACCATCTCCGGCCGGCCAACGGCCGCCACCAGCACGTCCGCCTGGCGGACCACGTCCGGCAGGTTTTTGGTGCGTGAGTGGCAGATGGTGACCGTGGCATTGGCGCGCACCAGCAGCAGCGCAACCGGCATTCCGACGATGTTCGAGCGGCCCAGCACCACCGCGTTGATGCCTTCAATTTTCGGCACCGATTTTTGAATCATATACATGCAGCCTTCCGGCGTGCAGGGCACAAACAACGGGTCGCGTCCCTTTTGGGCCAACCGGCCGATGTTAATCGGGTGGAACCCGTCCACGTCCTTTTCGATGCTGATCAGGCTCAGCACGCGCTCTTCGTCCAGGTGGGCCGGCAACGGCAACTGCACCAGGATGCCGTTCACTTTCGGATCGGCATTCAATTCTCTGACCAGTTTTTCCACCTCTTCCTGGCTGGCGGTTTCGGGCAGCTCATAGCCAAACGACTCAATCCCCACTTCAGCGCTGGATTTGCGTTTCGAGCGGACATAGGACTGAGAGGCCGGATTCTCGCCCACCAGCACGGTCGCCAGGCCTGGAACACGTTTCCCGGCCGCCACTCGAGCTTCAACCTTCGCCTTCACTTCAGCGCGGATTTCCGCCGCAAGCGCCTTGCCATCCAAAATTTGTGCAGTCATGGTTTCCTCTCCATCGTTTCTTTTATTCGTATTTTATGGTCATGGTTCGTTTCTGGGGATAGCCTGCCAACAATAGCTAATCTTATTATAGCCTGAGGATGAAAAATGATCGTCCAAAAAGCCGCTTTTCTCGCGCAAAGATCACTTTAAGCTATAATCGTCATGATCAACAGGAGGATGCAAAATATATGACAAAAATTTGTGTGATCGGAACGGGTTATGTGGGTCTGGTGACCGGAACGTGCTTTGCGGATCTGGGAAACGATGTTGTCTGTCTGGATGTGGATGAAACCCGCATCAGCAAATTAAAAAATGGCATCATGCCCATTTACGAGCCCGGTTTGGAACAACTGGTGGCACAGAACGTTCGAGCAGGCCGCCTTGTTTTCACAACCAATTATCCTGACGCAGTCAAGGACACCGAAATTGCTTTTATTGCGGTCGGCACGCCCTCCGGCGTCGACGGAGAGGCCGACCTGCAATACGTCCGCTCGGCCGCCGAAGCGATCGCTGACCTGGTTGATACGCCCATTATCGTCGTCAACAAATCCACCGTTCCGGTGGGCACCGGCGACTGGGTCGCTGATGTGATTAAGAAGCGCCGCGGCGGCAAACCGCTCGAGTTTCACGTGGTTTCGAACCCTGAATTCCTGCGTGAAGGTTCAGCCATCAACGATTTCATGAATCCCGACCGCGTCGTGCTCGGCTCCACCGAACGCGAAGCCGCCAACAAGGTCGCTGAGCTTTACCTCACGCTGCGCTGCCCGATCGTGGTCACCGATCTGCGCACCGCCGAGATGATCAAATATGCTTCCAATGCGTTCCTTGCCACGCGCATTTCCTTTATCAATGAGATTGGCAACATGTGCGAGGAAATGGGCGCGGACGTGAAGGAAGTGGCGCGCGGCATGGGCCTCGACAAACGCATTGGCCCCTCTTTCCTGGATGCCGGCCTGGGTTGGGGCGGCTCGTGCTTCCCCAAGGACGTCAAAGCCCTGGCGCACATGGCCGTGCTGCACGGCACACACCCGCAACTGCTGCAGGCGGTGATGGAAATCAACCGCAACCAGCGCCGCCGCGTGATTGTCAAGCTGCGCAAAGCCCTGGGCGGACTCAATGACCGCGAAATCGGCGTGCTCGGCCTGGCCTTCAAGCCCAACACCGACGATATGCGCGAAGCCCCGGCGGTGGAATTGATCCATCTGCTGCAAAATGAAGGCGCGCACATCAAAGCCTACGATCCGCAGGCCATGGAAAATGCCGGCCAGATGTTCCCGCGCCTGACGCTGTGCAACAACCCATACGAAGTAGCCGAAGGCGTGGATGCGCTGGTGCTGGCCACCGAGTGGAACGAATTCAAGCAGCTCGATTTTGAGCGCATTCACGAACTGATGCGCCAGCCCATCATCATGGACGGGCGCAACCTGTGGGATGGCGACCGCCTGCGCGAACAGGGCTTCACCTACTACGGCGTCGGCCGCGCGGTCAACGGCCAGGATTAAGCATACTTCCATAAGCCAACAAGACACCCGGAGCAAATC
>CALMIB010000161.1 GCA_937863945.1 uncultured Longilinea sp. | reverse complement strand
GGGATTCAAGCCCGCCGGTGTGAATGGCGTTGACCACGGCTGGCAGTCCATCCTCCAGCGCAAGCCGGAACAGGCTGGCGCGGGCCGTTGGATTGGTTTGCAGCGATAACCGGTGAAGCCCATCCAGGGCGAAGGCAGCAATCCGGGGAACCGGGCATGTTCGCACGGCTGTTTCCAGCAGACCGATTGCTGCCTCGCCGCCGTCCTCGATCAGCAAATAAATGGCCCCTGCCTGAAGAAGCGCATCGCGTAAATCGGCCGGCAAGGCTACCGACGGCTGAGCGCTGGTCAGCAGGCTTCGGAGCAGTTCGTAATCAATCGGGTTGTCTTCCATGCGCTACCACCGCAGCGGCTCGATGCCGCTGAACCGCATTTCGCCGTCCGGTTGGATGATGATTTCAGCCTCCGGCACCCGGTCCAGGTCAGCCTGGGTGTAGCGTGGGGTCAGGAAATGGACGCTTTTGTTGCTGGAACCAAGCAGCCCGCTGGCGACACGTTTGGTCGCGTCGTACCGGCCTGCCAGCAGCACATCCACGTTGGCGAGCACTTCCGCGCCCCCGGGGAGCCGGTTCACCTCGGTCCATGTGAACCCGGTGAACAGCACAACGCTCAAAGCTGCCGCCTGCTTCACCGCCCGCAACAATGCCGCCAGCGGCGCGGCCTGTTGCAGCGGCTCGCCGCCGCTGATGGTGATGCCTTCAATCCGCCCGCGCTGTTCAAGGACACGCGCGAGGATTTCATCGGTGCTGCACAGGCTGCCTCCATCGCGCGAATGGGTGAGCGGATTGAAACAGCCGGGGCAACCCAGGGTGCATCCCTGCAACCAGAGCACGCTGCGCATGCCGGGGCCGTTTGCCCGGCTGGCAGGCTCAAAGTGATGCAGGCGGAGCTGGTGGGTCATGACCCTACCGGCTGCCCTTTTGCTTGAGGCGAGTTTTTTCGGGTAGTTGGATGCTCTCGCCGGCGTCGGGGGTCATTTCGCGCAATTCCACCTCGCCGCCCAGCGCAGCTTCGAGCGTGCGGGTGATCTCCAGGCAGTTCTCGCCTTTGACGCCGCGCACGTGCAATTGAACTTTTCCGTTCTTATCAATGGTGACTTCAATTTCCTCGACGTCCATGATTTTTCCTCATCCCGCCATGCGGCGGAGCACTAAGCGAATTTCGCCTTTCTCCTGCACTTCCTCGATCAGGTCAAATCCCTGCTCTTCGAGCTTCGCGCGGGCGGCGTGGTAAGCATAGCGTTGCAGCACCTGGTTGACAAATTCGGCGCGTTTGACCCCGCGCACGCCCCACCAGTCGGCGACAATTTCATAGGTCTGCCCGCGGCGCTCAAAAAGGATCGGGTAACTGAAACGGATGGGCACTTTGACGGTTTCGCCTTCGTCGGCGACCGGATATTCCAGGTCCTGCAGCGCTTTCAGCAGCAAATCTTTTTCTACAATCTGTGTTTTGATCCGGGAGATATGCGACATTTCATACTCCTAAAGGTTTCAGGTGAGTTTCACGACCGGCGATTGGTTCAAAACCAGCATTCCGGTCACCAGGTCGCGGGCGGTGAGGGTGAGACGTTTGTTGGCGTCTATATAGAATTCGACTTCAAAGCGTGGCTCACCGGCGGCGGCGGGCGGTTCGGCCAGAAGAAAGGTGGGGTTGTTCTCGTTCATCCAAAACTGCGTCCGTTCCTGCTGCTCATGGATCGAGAGTTCCACCAGCCGCGCTGCCACGCCGGGGTCGAAGACCAGCTCGACCGAAGGGGATTCCGCGGTGCGCTGCTGTCCGATTTCATAGATGGCAATGCCCAACTGGCGCTGGCCGTCGTAGGAGGCTTTGATGTTCAGTTTTGCCACCGGGTCGGAGGTCGGGTAAGGGGTGCCGCGCCGCACCAGTACGCGGTAATCATACCTGTTTTTTTGCGGGTTGACGTAACGAATGGCATAATCGTGTTGGATGTGGTCGTAGAAATCCACACCCGCCACAAAAGCCGCCGCGCCGCGCGCCACAGCGTCCAACGGCCGGTTAGAGAATACCTTTTCCCTGCCGAAATACTGGCGTAAAGCCCGCTGCACGGAAGGAATTTGCGAACTGCCGCCAACCATCAGCACCGCCTGGATATCCTCTTCGGCGTAACCGCGCTCGCGGGCGTGATTGAGCGCAGAGCGCACGGTCTGGTGGATATCGGCAAATAGCTCGTTTTGATCGAGCAGTTTTTCAAACTCGTCGCGCGTGTAGGCAGCTTCCAGCGTGGTGCCACCCGCCAGCGGGATCGGTTCGATGGAAGCTGCATCAGCGAACGAAAGCTGCTCCTTCAGTCGCTCGCAGGCGAGCAATAACTGCGTGGACACCGGACGGATTTCCTCATCGCTGTCAGGGCGCTGGTTTTTGCGCAGGATGTCCTGGAAGAGCCACTGGTCCAGCCGCGAGCCGCCAATGGTCTTCCCGGCTTTTCCAAGCACGCGGCAGCGTTTGCCCGTGATGGCGGCTTCTTCGCTTTCCATCAGGATCACGGATGCGTGCAGGGTGCCGCCGCCGAAATCGAAAATCAAGTACACGTTGCCGGGCTGGATGTGCGCGCCGTAGCCGAGCGCGGC
>CALMIB010000160.1 GCA_937863945.1 uncultured Longilinea sp. | reverse complement strand
AATCACGGGTTAAGTGGCGTCCGTTGCCTGCATAGCCGTGCCCCAACGTCAGCCCTGACCCGCAGGCAGGGGCACGGCCTACTGCCCGAAACCCGGCGTCTGGGCGCTCAACTGGTTCACCGCGTCCGCGTCCGGCGCGATCACCCACAGCACCTGGCCGTCGGCATTGCGCCGCAGCAGCACCGCCCCGTCGGGGGTCGCCGCCCACGAAAGCTGGTCGTCGTTGCTGGCGTCGGGATTGCCCCAGCGCTGGCGCGCGTACTGCTGAAAGCCCAGCCAGAATTCGCGCGCGTCGGACTTGCTATCCCATTGCGAAACGTACACCAGCGCGGTTTGCCCGGGTTGCGGCCCCGAATAGACCACGTAGCCATCGCCGCCCCAACCCTCCGAGGCGCGCAGCGCCTCGTCCTCGTCCAGGCGCGTATCGGGTTGGTCGCCAAACGCCAGGATCAGGTAGGTGTACCACTCGCCCACCGTGTTGCGGTCGATCTCTTCCCAGTCCGCGCCCAGCGCCGCGCCGTAATCGGGCAGCTCGATCTTCACCGGTTTGTCGTCGGGGTAGCGCTCGGGATGCAGAATCTGCTCGGTCGAAACCGGCGGATCCTGGTAGAGTTTATCCACGGCCGCGTAGCCGCCCTTCTGGTAGAACTCGAGCACGAAGTAAACGCCCTTGTCGTACGGGAAGGTGAAATCCTGCTGCAGGAACTCGGGCGCGCTGTCGTACACCGGCGACTCGTAGGTGCTGTAGAACTCGTCGATCTGGTCGCGGTCTTCGTCGCTGGCCGAATAGAGCAGCCAGAGCTGCTCGCTGAGCGTGGCGTCGCCCTCGATCAGCGACTGCACCGCCGCGCAGTACTCACTATCTTTGCGGCAGGTTTCCTCGTCGGTCTTCAGGCCGTTGGTCAGGTCGTAAGCCTCATCCTGCAGCGCGTGGGTGAATTCGTGCGCGTAGGTGGCGCGCTCGGGGCCGTTAAAGCCCTGGCCCTGCACCACCACCATCTCGTTGGTCTCGTCGTCGTAAAAACCGGCGATCTGCTCGCTGTACAGTTCGGTGTAGAGCGCCTTGATGTCATAATCGCGCGGCAGCAGGCCGAAAATGCTCATCACCTGCTGGTCGTGATCCATATCCTCGGGAGTGTATTCCTGTAAAAAGTCGTCCATCACGCGCTGGCGCAGTTGATCGGGCGTGAGCAGGCTGCGCTGCAATTCACCGCTGAAGGTCAAACCGCGATTCTCCTCGGTTTGCTCTTCAATCTGGTGCATCTCGCGCAGCACGTCCGCGGGGATTTCTCCGCCCTCCGCGGGCGCGGTCGGATCGGCCGGTTGGGTGGCCTGCCCGGGCAGTACTGTGGCGGTGGGCGCCATTTGAACGGTGGGATCAGGCTGGGTTTGCACCTCGGTGCGCGCCGGATCGATGCGCAGGAAGGCGATCACGCCGGCCGCGGCCAGCAGGCTGAGCACCAGGCAGGCCGAAACGACCAGGACGATAATGGAAATCAATACGCGTTTGCTCATAGGGGTTTAGTTGTTGTAAACGTAGTTGATGGCGTACAGCGCGTCGCCGTAGTTGGGGTGCGCGTCCAACGCCGCCTGGAACGAATCGATGGCTTCCTGGCGCTTGCCCTGCCGGTATAGCGCCCAGCCCTTCCACAGCAGCGCCTCTTCCGAGTTCTCAGTGATCTCCAGGGCATAGTCGGCCAGCGCCGACAGGTCATCGATGCGGCCCAGGTTAAAGTAGGTGATGAACGGGCCAAACTGGTAGCGCAGCATGCGCTGCGGCAGCCCTATCTCGCGCGCGCGGTCGTAGGCCGCGGCCGAATCTTCGTAGCTGCCGAAGTACATCAGGTTGGTGCCCAGGTTGAACCAGGCGTAGGCGTTGGTCGGGTCGCTGACGGTCATGGCGCGGGCCTGATCCAGCGCGTACTGGCGGTTGTAGTCGTAGTCGATGTGCGGGCCGAGCAGGTTGAGCACGTTGTTCTGCTTGTCGGCCGGGTAGATCAGGATGTAAACGTGGTTGAAGGACTGCCAGTCTTTCTCCAGCGTTTCGTAGGCAACGTAGCGGTTGGGACCGCGCTCTGAATCCTGGAGGATGAACTGGCGCGCCTTGTGATCATAGCCGGTCAACAGCACGTAATGCGCGGCCCAGCGGTCGTCGCCGACGCGGAAATTTTTGTCCAGCATGAAGGATTCTTCGATCATCACCGGTATGCCGTCAGCCAGAAAGCGCCGCAGCAACTCCAGGTCGCCGCCCACGCGGAACTCGGCGTACATGCCCGGAACGTAGGTGTCGACGTAATACTTCAGCTCCTCCACGTTGACGTTGCGGTCGGCGCGGATGGGCTTGATCTCCCTGGAGATGGTGAACTGATCGCCCTCCCAGCCCCAAAAGTTGAGCGCCATGGAGAGCGTAGCCGGGCCGCAGGCGTTCAGGTCTTCCATTTCATGCCTGGGCGAGGGCAAAATCACCTGGTCGGGCAGCGGGGGCGGCGTGGCGGTGGGCGCTGCCGTGGGGGCAGGCGTGGGCGATTCGGTGGGGGCGGCGGTGGGCTGCGCCTGCGGCGTGTGGGTGGGCGCGGCGCTGGCCTGCGCGGTAGGCTCAGCGGTCGGCATCGGCGTGGGCAGGTTGCCGGCCGGGTCTAGGATGCTGCGGGCATAGACGCCGGCGTATTCCAGCCGCCAGCTCAGGCGGTCGTGAAAAAAGGGCACCTGGTAAAGCAGCAGGCCCAGCACAGCCAACCCGGCCAGGATCAGCAGCGCGCGGCCAAAAGGTCGTTTGAAGAAAGGTTTCTTTCGGTACATCATGGGGAGTATTGTACCAAAGAAATCAAGGGCTTTTTGCGGGCCAATATTTCGGCCCGCCGGTGGGAGCCGTGGCGGCAGGGCGGTGGGGAAACCCGCCCTTTTCGGCAACGGGCCAATCCCGGGCACGGCTAATCCGTTGATGGCAATGTTGATTTCATCCTTGCCGCCGTGCCCCTACCATCGGCGCCTGTTGGGGCGCGGCAATACCGGCAACGGACACATTTCACCCGCGATTTGCCGTGCCCTTTTCGGCAACGGACCAATCCCGGGCACGGCTAATCCGTGGATGGCAATGTTGATTTCATCCTTGCTGCCGTGCCCCTACCATCGGCGCCTGTTGGGGCGCGGCGATACCGGCAACGGACACATTTCACCCGCGATTTGCCATGCCCTTTTCGGCAACGGGCCAATCCCGGGCACGGCTAATCCGTTGATGGCAATGTTGATTTCATCCTTGCCGCCGTGCCCCTACCATCGGCGCCTGTTGGGGCGCGGCAATACCGGCAACGGACACATTTCACCCGCGATTTGCCGTGCCCTTTTCGGCAACGGGCCAATCCCGGGCACGGCTAATCCGTGGATGGCAATGTTGATTTCATCCTTGCCGCCGTGCCCCTACCCGCGTACTGGATCGATCACCCCATCATCCCAGCAGTGTCCGCAGCGCCGGCAGCGCGGCGTGCAGCGCGCGGGCGCGGTGGCTGAGCGTGT
>CALMIB010000159.1 GCA_937863945.1 uncultured Longilinea sp. | reverse complement strand
GAAATCCGTTCTGGAGCAGCCAGCACGCAATGGCACCCATGCCCATCGCCAGATCCAACACAAGACCGTCTGGATGAAACAGTTTCGCCGCGCGCAAGAGAACCTCACGTGGCTGGGGCGCGCCGCTGTGCCAACCTTGCTGGTAGCGGGCATTCCACCGCCCGGCATCATCTGCTGACATTCTCAGCATCCTCAGCCTGAATTTTCCTCCGCAAGCGGCTCTGGCGGTGGAGCAGTTCTTCCTTCCAATAACGGCGCTCTGAAGGCCGCAAGGGCAGCAACGGCAGCCATCCGATGGCAAGCTCTGTCCAATCCAAAGCAGTCCGTGGAGAAGAATTGCGGTGTTCGTGAAATTTGGCCAGTTCAACCGCCGCCGGCAGGTCTTGAAATTGCGCAGCGCGTTCCCACAGGGCCACAGCCTCAGACCATTTGCCCTGCTTGCGGTAAATGGCCGCATAACGGTGCAGCGTTTGAATAAAAATCGGTCGGGGCAGGCCGGCATCCAACCCGGCCTCATAGAGATTGACCGACTTTTCAATGTCGCCCATTTCTTCGTAGATACGTGCGACTGCCACCAGATCGAGTCCTTGATCCGGCTGGAGGGACTGCGGGTTGTCCAATAGATGCGCGTCATAATGCAGAAGCGCCGCCAGCGATAGGATATCCATGGCGTTATGATAGAGCACGCCTTTCATCGGCCGCGCATCACCTGTTTGCAGGTATTCCACATACATCTGCGGCACCATCCAGCCGGGAATTTCCTCTCCCGAGCGGCTTACCCCGAGAATATCCCTTTCCAGGTCTCCCAGCGCCCTGGATGGCAGCCGGTTGCGCCACAATTTTCGCGCCAGCGGCAGCAAATCGAGATGAGCCATCTCTGAAAACGGCGTGGGCATGCTGTTGATCAGATGGCGCGAATTCAGCAAAGGGATATCAAAACTCTTTCCGTTGAAGGTGACTACAGTTTGATATGAATTCACAATGCGGCCCAACACGGCCAGCATCGCCGATTCTTCAGCCGGATGGCGCATGAACAACTGCACCAGGCGAAATCCTTGCGCGTTCCAGATCCCCAATCCAACCAAAAACGCAAAGGATCCCGCTCCGCCGGCCAATCCGGTGGTTTCGGTATCCAGGAAAAGCAATTGGTCCACCGATCCGGTCTTTTCGGAGGGGGTCTTGCCCCATTCTCGCAGCGTTTCGAGGTTGAGCGGGGA
The DNA here is from genome assembly GCA_937863945.1 of uncultured Longilinea sp. Classification (GTDB taxonomy): domain Bacteria; phylum Chloroflexota; class Anaerolineae; order Anaerolineales; family Anaerolineaceae; genus Longilinea. Next base: position 1,960 of record CALMIB010000159.1, on the reverse strand, counting down.
ATCAAAATGAACCAATCCGTGCTGATAATGGATATCAAAATCCTGAGTGATTTGATAGACAGCACCCAACGGTGTATCGATTTCCAAGCCTTCGATGACATCTTCAATCGGAAAACGGGTTGGTTCGGGGCGCGGCTTCAGGTTCTGCGTCCCCATTTGCACGCCAAGTGATTTGAGGCGGTCGCTCAGCGATTCTGTCATGGATTTACACTTTGTTGACCCTGTACCAGGATCTGCAAAAGCGCGAAGGCCTCATTTTTCCCCCCGGAGCCATTTTCTCCTGCCGGCCCAACACAGGAAGGACAACCATCCTGGCAGGGGCAGTGGCTGACCAGTTCCAAGGCTTCAGCGAGCAGCCTGTCATGCATATGATACAACGACTCGCTCAGCCCGATGCCCGCAGGCACCTTGTCGTACAATAGCACCGTTGGCCGGCCATCGGTGAGCGGTGATTGAAAATCAGAGATCGCACCCAGGTCCTCGGTGTCGCACATCACAAACAAAGGCGCCAGTTGATTGAGGACATAACATACACCTGAAAGTCCGCTACGCATCCTTACCACCAGCTCAGCCTTGCGATGGCAATTCGGGCAAAGCGTGATCAGGTTGTCCAGGGAATTGGCCAATTCCAATGAGGTGAACGACCGCAAAGGAATCTTGTGGTGGACGTGGTGGGCACGGTCCACCTCCAATGCGCCGCACATCTGGCAGGTAAATTGATCCCGTTGGCGAACCATCTGCCGGATGGCAGGCCATTGCGGGCCATAATAATTCGCGTCGTTCGACCATAATTGGTGCGTGCGGAGAAACTCAACTGTTTCATCATCGATGGTGAACCAGTATCCGGTGGTGCGCAATTGATTGGGCGGCAGGTCGAGCGTTTCCTGCCCAAGCGTTTCGCGCGTAATCCAGTGAATTTTCCGGAAACCGACCACCTGCGTGGAAACCTTGATTTCGCCCCAGGTTTTTTCCGCATTGAGCACCTTTGAGGTCTCGAGTTCAGAGATTTTTTCCACTTCGGTCTGATTCTTCGGTTCGGTAAAATATTCCTCGCTCGCCGGCAGCAGGCTGGCCTCGGCCTGCTCCAGGTCCAGGCGGGTGACGCGGTAGCTCTGGCCTTCATGGAGATAAATTGCACCAGGATGCACCATCCATAACGCGCTGGACTGATCGACCGTCCCAAGGATATGAGATTGTTCATCGCTTTCAACCCTCAGAACGACATTCTGCGCAGTCGCGTTTCGCAACGAGACCGCCTGGGCGGGGTATTGGTCGGCGATCCAGTAATACCGGTTGGCCGATGAATTCAATACGCCAGCCTGCGCCAGCAACTCCAGGAATTCCTTCAATGTTTCCCACGAGATCGCGCCCAGCTTTTCCCCAGGTTTGAACGGCAGCTCAAATGCCGCACAGCGGATGTGCTGAAGCAGGATAAGCGGGTTATCCGGGTTAATCAGCGCATTTTCCGGTGACCGGTCGAGGATATATTCCGGATGCCGGACCAGGTACTGGTCAATGGGCGCGGCAGATGCCACCATGATGCCAACCGAAGCGCTCCGGCGCCTGCCAGCCCGGCCAATTTGTTGCCGCAGTGAGGCCAACGTGCCCGGATAACCCACCACGACGGACGCGTCCATGCTGCCGATATCGATGCCCAATTCCAGCGCGCTGGTGGCAACAACCGTGCGAATAGCTCCAGACCTTAAACCGCGCTCGATACTGCGGCGCTCGCCTGCCAGATAGCCGCTGCGGTAGCCGTGAATGGCTCCACTTTCCGCGGGATAGCGGTCGTGCATGGCTCGCAAAATCAATTCCACAGACCGGCGGGCACGGGCAAAAAGGATCGTTTGAACGCCATAGGCCAGCAAATCACCGGCCAGTCGGACGCTTTCAGACGAAGCCGAGCGCCGCAGCCCAAGTTCTGGATCGACAATGGGAGGGTTGTAGAGGATGAAATTCC
>CALMIB010000158.1 GCA_937863945.1 uncultured Longilinea sp. | reverse complement strand
AAACTGATCGATCAGATTCTTGAAGTAAACCGTGATCGTCCCGGCGCTACCATGGTCGTTCTAAATGAACTGCAAAAACAGATCGGATTTGTCTCAGAGGCCATGCAAGCCTACGCCGCCAAAGAACTGAAAGTGCCGGTCAGCTCGGTCCACGGCGTCGTATCCTTCTATTCTTTCTTTACCACCACGCCGCGCGGGCGTCATGTAATCAAATTTTGCATGGGAACTGCCTGCTACGTGGGCGGCACGCCGCAATTGATCGAAAAAGCCAAGCAATTGTTGGGAATCGATGTAGGCCAGACCACAAAAGACGGGGCTATCACGCTGGAAGTGTGCCGCTGCGTCGGCGCGTGCAGCCAGGCGCCCGTCATGGTGATGGATGATGAAATTTCTGGCCGCGTCCGCCCCAACAAATTACCCCAATCCATCCGGACATTGCAAGACTGACTCATCCAAAGGGCAGGTCAATTTGCGAGAATTATCCCTACACCTCCTCGATATTGCCGAAAACAGCGTGAACGCCAAAGCTGGCAATGTTGAGATTCTGGTGTCAGAAGATACTCGCACAGACCGCCTGCGCATGACCATCCAGGATGACGGTGAAGGGATGGATGCGGAAACGGTTGCCCGCGTGACCGATCCTTTTGTCACCTCCCGCACCACGCGCAAAGTTGGGCTTGGGTTGCCCTTCTTGAAAATGGCAGCCGAGAGCTGCAACGGCTACCTGACCGTGCAATCGCAAAAAGGCGTGGGGACGCGCGTGGAGGTCGAATTTCAATTGAGCCACATCGACCGTATGCCCCTGGGCGACCTGACCGGCACCATTTTGAGCCTGGTCATCGGTTTCCCTCAGGTTCATTGGACCTTTACCTACCGGGGAAACGATCATGAGTTTATTTTTGATGACCGGTTGATAAAAGCGGAACTTGACGGCGTTTCGTTGTGCGAGCCGGAAGTTCTCAAATACCTCCGGGAAACGATCAGCACAGGAATTCAGGCCTGCCAGCCTGTCAATCACACCTCAGATCTTTCGTCCTAAATCACCTGCTATCCACTCTATAGGAGCGATACGATGCCTACGATCAAAAACCTTGATGATTTGAAAAGAATTCGTGAAGAAGCACTTGAAAAGCGGAAGCTTAAGACAGCTTCTGGAAATGTTCAGGTGGTAGTTGGCATGGGAACCTGTGGCATTGCCGCGGGCGCCCGCGAGACCATGAAAGCTATCCTGGATACGATTGAAAAAGAAAACCTGAGCGGCATCACCGTCACCCAAACCGGCTGCATCGGCCTGTGCGAACGCGAGCCGATCGTCATGGTCACCGTGGGCGAAGAACCCAAGGTCACCTATGGAAAGGTCACGCCGGAAGTTGCCCGCCGCATCCTCAAAGATCACGTCGGCGCCGGGAAAATCGTTGAAGATCACAAGATCGCGATGTAGAAAAATACTGGAATAAGGTGCCTTTGAAAATGAAGTATTACCGCTCACACGTTCTGGTTTGCGTCGATCCCGATTGCCTGCGTAAAGGCGCCCATGAGGCGTTGGATGCCTTTCAGGATGAACTCGTCGCCCAGGGTCTGATTGATGAAGTCCAGGTACTTGAGACCTCACGCATTGGAGCCTGCTCGCAGGGCCCGGAGATGATGGTGTACCCGGAAGGCGTGCATTACGCCGGCTATACCGTGGATGATATCCCGTATATTGTTGAGGAACATTTCCTCAAAGGCCGCGTGGCCAAAAAGTTCGAACTGCCGGCCGAAACGGCGATCGATGAAGAATTAAGCGCGCCGACCCCGAAGGAAGTGCGCGTGGTGCTGCGAAACTGCGGCAAAATCGATCCCGAGAACATTGAAGATTACATCGCCGAAGACGGCTATATGGGGCTTGCTAAAGCGCTGACATCGATGACGCCTGAACAGGTGATCGATGAAGTTTTGGCTTCCGGCTTGCGCGGCCGCGGCGGCGCCGGCTTCCCCACCGCGAAAAAATGGCAGTTTTGCCGCGCCAGCACAGGCCAGGTCAAGTACGTGATCTGCAACGCCGATGAAGGCGACCCGGGCGCGTTTATGAACCGCCGCGTCCTGGAAGGCGATCCGCACGCGGTCATCGAGGGTATGATCATCGCGGCGTATGCGATTGGATCATCACAGGGCTATGTATATTGCCGCGCCGAATACCCGATCGCCGTCCAAACGTTGAACATTGCCATCGAACAGGCCCGGACAATGGGCTTCCTGGGACAAAACATCCTGGGAACCGATTTCTCCTTCGACCTGGAGGTCCGCATGGGCGCCGGCGCGTTTGTGTGCGGCGAAGAAACCGCACTCATGGCCTCCATTGAGGGCAAACGGGGCGAGCCGCGCCCGCGCCCGCCATTCCCGGCGGTCAGCGGTTTGTGGGCCAAGCCCTCCAACGTGAACAACGTGGAAACCTACGCCAACGTGCCGCAGATCATCACCAACGGCGCGGCATGGTATGCTGGCTTTGGCACTGAAAAAAGCAAAGGTACCAAGACCTTTGCGCTGGCCGGCGATGTCAAACACACCGGCTTGATTGAAGTGCCCTTTGGCCTGTCGCTGCGTGAGGTGGTTTTCGATGTCGGCGGCGGCATCAAGGATGACAAGGGTTTTAAGGCGATTCAAACGGGCGGCCCCATGGGCGGCTGCCTGCCCGAAGCCTACCTGGATCTGCCGGTCGATTACGAATCGCTGACAGCTGCGGGCTCCATGATGGGGTCTGGCGGCCTGGTGGTGATGGATGACGAAACCTGCATGGTCGATATTGCCCGCTTCTTCATGGAATTTACCCAGGAAGAAAGCTGCGGAAAATGCACGCCGTGCCGGGTGGGAACCAAGCGCATCCTCGAAATTCTGGATCGCATCTGTGGCGGCGAGGGACGCGAAGGCGACATCGAATTGCTGGAGACGCTCTGCGAACAAATTAAGCAGGACAGCCTGTGCGGCCTCGGTCAGGGCGCGCCCACCCCGGTGGTCAGCACCCTGAAACACTTCCGTGAAGAATACGAAATCCACATCCGGGAAAAACGCTGTCCGGCCAGGGTTTGCAAAGCCTTGATCCGCTACGAAATTCTCCCGGATTTTTGCACAGGCTGCACAGTCTGTGCGCGCAACTGCCCCACCGGAGCCATCACCGGCGAACGCCGGCAGGCGCACCTCATCGACGTGGATACCTGCATCCGCTGCGGTATATGCATGCAAGTTTGTAACTTCAACGCGATCGTCATCCGCTGATTAAAAAATCCCGGTGTGCCGGTTGGCCTGGCACACCGGGGAAAAGCTTGGCTGAGGAATCACCCATTCCAGGAGGAAAGCATGACCATTGCAACAGTTGATGGCAAAGTTGTTCTTGAAGCGGTTGACAAGGCCGTAAAAGAACACGGCGCTACGATCGATGAATTAATTCCAATTCTCAACGATGTGAACCGCGCGCTGGGTTACCTTCCTGCGAATGCCCTGGATGAAATCAGCCGGCGATTGCGGGTGCCGAAAAGCCAGCTCTTTTCAGTTTCAAGCTTTTACCGGATGTTCTCCACTAAACCGCGAGGAAAACACGTGATCCAGTTTTGCGAAAGCGCGCCCTGTCACGTCGTCGGCGGACGGCAGGTGTGGGCTTCGCTCCTCGATCACCTGAAGATCGGCCCCGGCGAGACCAGCCAGGATGGCAAATGGACGTTGGTCACCACCAGTTGCCTGGGCGTTTGCGGCGTCGGTCCGGTCATCATCATCGATGATGACATTTACGGCAACGTAACTCCCGATCAAGTTGCTGAAATCCTTGCCCGCTACGGCGAAACCAGGGAGTGAACAATGAAAACCTATCGATCCATGGTTTTAGTTTCCAATGATCCGTTGAGCATCGAACGCGGTTCACAGCAGGTTTACACAAAACTGACTGAAGAAATCGCCGCTTATGGCCTTCAGGACGAAATATCTTTATCGATGGTGAGCGATATCGGCCGGCATGATGCCGCGCCGCTCGTCATTGTGTATCCAGACGCCGTGATTTACGGGCCGATCGCCCCGGAGAACGTTCACACGCTGGTGGAAGAACACCTGTACAAAGGCCGCGTCGTCGCCGGGCTGCAGGCGCCGCTTAAAGAGATGACCGGGCGAATTGCCTGGTTATCTGCCCGCAAGGGCACATTGCCGGCCGAGCAGCGCATCGTGCTGGAACGCGCCGGGTTGATTGACCCCGAAAGCATTGAAGATTACATCATCCAGGATGGGTATGCCGCCCTGGGCAAGGTGCTCGGCGAAATGCAGCCGGCCGATGTCATCGCAGAATTGGAAAAATCAGGATTGCGCGGTCGCGGCGGGGCGGGTTTCCCAACCGGCACGAAATGGAAATTCGTTTCCAAAGCAGCCGGCAAACAAAAATACGTCATTTGCAACGCAGATGAAAGCGAACCCGGCACATTTAAAGACCGCCTGATCCTGGAAGGCGACCCGCATAGCATCATCGAAGCCATGGCGATCGCCGGATATGCCGTCGGTGCAAGCGAAGGATATATCTATATCCGCGGTGAATACACGCTTGCCCAGGAACGCATGCACCGAGCCATTGTCAAAGCCAAAGAAATGGGTTTCCTGGGAAAAAATATCTTCGATACGGATTTCAGCTTCAACCTGCACATTCACAGCGGAGCCGGCTCATACATTTGTGGGGAAGAAACTGCGCTGATTGAATCCATTGAAGGCAAACCCGGCATCCCGCGGGCCCGTCCGCCTTTCCCCACCACCCACGGCCTGTGGGGAATGCCCACCCTGGTGAATAATGTCGAAACGCTGGCGAACGTTCCCGCCATCCTCCGCCACGGCGCTTCCTGGTATCACTCCTTCGGCACCCCTTCCAGTCCGGGCACCAAGGTGTACACCATGCTGGGCAATATCAACGTCACCGGCGTCGTGGAAGTGCCCATGGGCATCACCCTGCGTGAAATCATCGCGATCTACGCCAAGGGCATGAAAAAGGGCTCCTCCTTCAAGCTGGCACAGACCGGCGGATCGAGCGGATCGGTGATCCCTTCCAGTCTCCAGGACACTCCCATGGATTTCGACTCCTTCAGCAA
>CALMIB010000157.1 GCA_937863945.1 uncultured Longilinea sp. | reverse complement strand
AGATCAGGTGAGCTTCGCTCAAGGTCATCGCTCCATCCACGTTGATGTGCAGATCCACCATCAGCTTGGGGCCGACGTAATCGGTCATGGTGTGGTGCACGCACAAAACGCCAGGGATCGACTCGGCTACCGCAACAATTTGTTTGCGCAATTCTTCCGACGCGCCCGCGCCGGTGAGAAATTTCAGGTTTTCGCGGCCGGCATTGAATACCGCGCGGAAGATCCACAGGGCCACCAGCATGCCCGCGATGGGATCCAGCAAAGGCCAGATGGTGGTTCCGATGATGCCCAGGAAGGCAGCCGCGGAAGTGAGCACATCGCTGAAATTGTCGGCGGCGGTGGTGGTCAGCGTGGGACTGTTGACTTTCCGCCCGATGTTGCGAATGGCGATGTACATGCCAGCCTTGACGGCCGCAGCCATCAGCAGCACCAACACCGGCAGACCTAACTCGATCGTCGAGCCGCCTGCGATGAAGCGTTCGATGGAATTGCGCGCGGCCTCATAGCCGGCAAAGGCCATGGACAGCGTCACCATCAGGCCGACCAGCGGTTCAAAACGGCTGTGTCCCTGTGGGTGGCTCAGATCGGGCGGCCGTTGGGCCATCCATAACCCCAGCACCATCATTAACGAATAAGCCACATCCGAGATCGAATTGGCGGCATCGGCGAACAATGCCGCGCTGCCAGACAGGCTGGCGGCAATGCCCTTGCTCACAGCGAGCAGAATATTTCCACCCAGTGTGATGATTAACGCCCTGCGAAAGAGAATGTTTTTCTCAGGCTCTGGTTGGTAATCGCGAACCCATCGCATGGATGCTTGCTTCCTCTAAAATTTTTCCAGGTCAGTTTCAAGCTGCAAAATATGCGCCTAAGTATATCACGGACTTCAAGTGCCGCCTGGCCGAAGGCTATTATTTCATCCAGTCGTAATCCCTACTTTAGTCTAGTGTCCCTGGGGTGAATTTGCAGTTAAATAAACAGTAGGAAGAAACTTTATCAGCGGGTATGCGTATTTTTGATATGTGGCTATTCAATCTCCTCGCTTCGCCGATTAACCTTGCACGAAAGGAAATGCAATCGAGATGGAAAGCAAGCAGCGTTCCGGGTTAGCTTTTGGGATCATTGTTCTTCTGATCGGGGTTTACTTGCTGGCGGTTCAACTGGTGCCTTCGCTGCGCGTTTGGGCGCAGCAATTGTCCACCTGGCCGATGATCGTCATCGGCGCGGGTATTTTGCTGATGCTCATGAGTACGATCACCCGTGACGGGGATTTGATGGTTCCCGGCAGCGTGGTGGCGACCGTGGGCGGGATATTGCTGGTGAACGCCAGCGGTGGAAACCAGCTTTCCTGGTCGTATGCCTGGGCGCTCATCCCGGCCGGCGCCGGGGTGGGTGAGATTCTGGGCGGATTGCTCAACCACCAGCGCGACCGCATTCGCCAGGGTTTGAACACCCTGTCCACCGGCCTGGTTCTGTTTGTCATTTTTGCTTCATTCTTTGGTGGTTTAACCTGGCTTGGCCCTTACTGGCCGGTACTTGTAATTTTCGTCGGTCTGTGGCTGCTGGTTCGCGCCCTGTGGCGCAAATAACCATCGGGTCTGAAAGCCTTTTTAAGGGAGTCACCATGAAACGCAATAATTTCTTCTGGGGCAGCATGGTTTTGGTGGCAGGCGTTTTGCTGCTGCTGAAAACGCTGGGATTATTCACTTTCAACTTTTGGCCGGTTTTCTGGGCCGTTATGCTCATCCTGGCGGGGGTCTGGTTCCTCCTGGGGCCGCGCCTGTTCAAGGCGGACATGATCGAGGAGCAGGTGACCATCCCGTTGGAAGGCGCCAGCGAAGCGGACATCCGCTTTAACCACGGCGCCGGACGCATCCTGGTCAACTCTGGCAACCTGGGCGGCAACCTGCTCAACGGTACCTTCACGGGCGGCCTTGAGAAGGAGATCAGCCGCAGCGGATCGAGCCTTTCGGCGAACCTTTCGATGCCGCAGCGTGTCCTGGGCGTCGCCATTCCGGGCGTGGATTTCAAAGGGTTTGTCTGGAATTTGACCCTCAATCGCGATGTCCCGCTGCGCCTGCGCTTTTCCACGGGCGCGGGTGAAACGGTGCTCGATTTGAGTGATACCCTGGTGAAGGAATTGCGCGTCGAAACTGGCGCCAGCGCCACGCGGGTGAAGCTGCCCATGCGGGCAGGCCAAACGCGCGTGACGGCCAAAGCCGGCATGGCTTCGCTGGAATTCTCGGTACCGCAGGGCGTGGCCGCCCGCATTCGCCTGGATACAGGCATGTCCAGCAATAAGATCGACACCAACCGCTTCCCGCTGACCGGCAGCGTTTATCAGTCACCGGATTTCGACACGGCCGCCAACAGGGTGGACATCGAAATCGAAGCCGGTATGGGCGGAATTGACGTCCGGTAGTCTCAGAAACCTGAATTTGCAGATGAGGAGTGTGAAATGAAAAATCCGAATTCCTGGCGCGTGTTGGCCGGCATTTTGCTCGTGTCGATGGGCATCCTGGCGTTGATCCAAACCCTGACCGGATGGGAAATTGCCG
>CALMIB010000156.1 GCA_937863945.1 uncultured Longilinea sp. | reverse complement strand
GGATGGGGATGCTCCAATGCCGCGGCTCGGCGGGCGGACGAAGCTGGATGGGACGCCATGCGCCGCCAAAGCAGCGGAATTTTCCGGTAAGAATTGCATCGGCTTCGGTTTTCAGGTCATCACTGTAACCGCTTTGGATGGCGGCCAGCCTTTCGGCGGGTATCCGTCGCCAGGGGAAAACCAGTTGGTACTTGTCCACCGGCAGAATGGGATGCACCGGCGTTTGGCGCGCAATCTGGCCGGTTTTCAGGCCAAGCTGATAAACCCCGTACAGCCCGGTTTGTTCCACGCCGAGATGCAACAGGGCCTTGAGCTGAACCTGCCAGTTCCTGCTGCTCATTTTGGTCGATTAGCGTGTCTGCCGATTCATTCCAGGACGTCATCCAGGAAACGGGCCAGCGCCTGCATGCCTTGCCGGAGGGCGTCAAAGGTGCCGTCTTCATCGCCGCCCAATTCCAGCGAATGGTCTGCTTTGGGAATCACGCAGGCGATGGCTTTGGTCCGCGCTTTCAGTATCTGATCGAGGGAATCGTGCTGGTAGGTGGGATCCGCGCCGCCGCACAGGAAGAAAGCCGGCCCTTCGTCGGTCATGGCGGCATCCATGACGACCGGTTCACGGAAGAGCGGCGTGAGCCACACAGCCACGCTGGGCAGGCGCGCTTCAGCCTCGCGCAGCGCCAGCGCCAATCCGATCGTGCCGATCGATTTTCCCAACAGGAGGATGCCGCGATATTCGCGCTGCGCCAGCCCGGCTTCCAGCCCGGCCAGCACATCCTGGCGCAACCATTCCTGCCGCCCTGCCGCGTCCAGCGCCTGGAACTCGGTTGAGAGCGTCGCGGGCATCAATTGCAATACGTCCACGCTGCGGTTAAGCAAAAGCAGCTTGCTGTAATACAGCAAGGGCATATCCACGCTGTAGGCCAGCCCCGGCAGCACCAGGGCCAACCAGCCGTTGGAGAGTCCGGCATCAAAAAAGCTGTTCTCCAGCACGCGGCCGGTGGCAGTTTGAATGGAAAGCGTCGTCGGTGGGTTCATGGATCAGTCCTTTCGGGAAACATCCGGGATGGATTGCGCGCTCCCGCTGCGTAAGGCCTCAACCGCGGCGAAGGAGGCGCGCGTGACGGCAACCAGCTCGGAGTAGGGAATTGGCGCGGGCCTGGAGGCGCGCACGGCTGTCAGGAAGGCCTCCCAGGCGGCGCGGTGGCCCTTATCCTGGGTCATCCGCGACACCATGCGCGTCCGTTTGCCGTTGTGGATCAGTTCGAGCGAGCGGAAATCATCCAGCACCGCCACGCGCCCGCCGCAGAAGACCTCGACGCGCTCTTTGGGGAAGGCTTTGTCGCCGTTGGCCAGGTAAGTCAGCGTACCGAGTGAGCCGTCCGGGAAGCCGAAGGTCAGTTGAACATTGTCTTCGTGGTAGCGGCCGGCATCGGGCAACCCGGCTGCCTGCACGCTGATGGGCGGTTGCCCGACCAGCCAGGTGAGGTAATCGATAAAATGGCAGCCCTCGCCGATGATGCGCCCGCCGCCCTGGGCAGGATCGTGCAGCCAGTGCGATGGCGGCAGGAACCCGGCGTTGACGCGGTAATGTGCGGCCAGCGGTTCGCTGCGGTTGTGCAGGAAACGCTTTAATTCGCGGCTGTAGGGCGCAAAGCGGCGGTTGAAGCCGACCATGACGAGCGGCGATTTTTCGTCGAGACTGGTGAGGACCGCCTCGATCTCGTCCAATTCTGTGGGGGTGATGGCCAACGGTTTTTCGCAGAAGACGTGCTTGCCGTGCGCCAGCGCAGCCAATACCTGGCGGGCATGGTGTTGGTGCCGGGTGAGCAGCGCCAGAATCTGGATGTTGGGATCCTCTAAAAGTTCGTCTTCCGAACTGGATGCCGAGCGAAAACCGTAGCGCTGGGCAGCGTGCCGCGCGCTGACGCCGGACGCGCTGGCGATGGCGACTTTTTGAACGCCGCCGACTTTTTGAATGTTGGGAAGGAAGACGGCGGTGGCATAGTTGCCCGCGCCCAGAATGCCCAGGCCTGGATCGCCCTTGAGCGGAGCGGCGGCTGCGGGTTGCGCCACCTGCACCCGGCTGGCAGGGAGGACCTGCGCCTGCGGATAGGTGAGCAGAACGCCCAGGAAGGGCTGCTTCTGCTTTCCGGTGATCAATTCGTACGCTTCCGGCGCCTGGGCGATATCAAAACGGTGGGTAATCAACGGGCGCACGTCCAGCCGGCCGGACGCCAGCAATTCGACAAAGGCGGCCAGGTTGCGCCCTTCGGTCCAACGGACATAGCCGTAGGGGTAATCGCGTCCCTGTTCTTCATAAGCGGAATCGTAGCGGCCGGGCCCGTAGGAGCGCGAGATTTGCAGGTGCAGTTCCTTCTCATAATACAGCTTGCGTGGAATTTCCAGGCCCACCGCGCCGACGGCCACTACCTGGCCGCGGTCGCGCGCCAACGCGCCGGCCAGCTCAATGGGATCGTTGGATTGGGAGTCGGCGCAAATCAACACGGCATCGAAGCCGCGGCCGGAGCTGAACGAGCGGCCAGTTTCTTCCGCGTCAGCCCGCACGGTGGCGGCATCCGCGCCCATCTGCAAAGCAAGCTGGACGCGGGCGGGGTCGATATCGACGCCATAAACGCGGCAGCCGGCGGCTTTGGCGATGCCCACCGTCAACAGGCCCAGCAGGCCCAGCCCGATCACGGCTATCTGGTCGCCGAGTTGCGGCTGCGCCAGGCGGAAGCCCTGCAAAGCGATGGCGCCCAGGGTGGTGAAGGCTGCCGATTCAAAATCGACTGAATCGGGCAAAGGGGTGAGCAGATTGCGCGGAACGATGTTGTATTCAGCGTGCACGGCGTAACCGCCGCCGGCGCAGGCTACCCGGTCGCCCACCTGGATGCCCGGCATGCCTTCCCCGACGCTCACCACCGTGCCGGCGGAGGAATAGCCAAGCACCATGGGCTGATCCAGCCGGTTGAAGGCTGATTCGATCGTGGTCAACAGTCCCTCGCGGCGGGCTTTGTCCAGCATTTGCCGCACCAGGTCCGGCCGCGACTGCGCCTTGCCGACCAGGCTTTTGCCGGCAAACTCCACCAGCATGCGTTCGGTTCCGGCCGATACAAGCGACGCCGCCACCTGAACCAGCGCGGTCCCGCGCCGCGCCTGCGGCACGGGCACCTCCACCACCTGGGTTTTACCGTCGCGCATGTTCTGAAGCAATTGTTTCATGCTTTCAATCATCCTTTAGCTGATTTCCGCACTACAGACCTGCGGGGTCTGGCTTGATTATAAGCCAGGAAAGCAGCAGAGGGACTATAATTCGGGTATCACGAGATTTGGAGGCAAACGGTTCTATGGGTGATATCCGGGTTGAAAAGATGGCGCGCATCCTGGTGGATTATTCCACCGCGGTAAAACCTGGCGACCGGGTGATGATCGAAGCGACCACGGCCGCCGAGCCGCTGGTCCGCGCGGTGTACCAGCGCGTGCTCGAACGCGGCGGGCATCCGCACATCCTGCTGAGCCTGATTGACCAGGAGGAGGTTTTCTTTCGTGCGGCCAACGATGAGCAGTTGGATTTTGTTCCCGTTTTCCACAAGATGGCGGCGGAGACTTTTGATGTGCGCATCCGCATCTACTCCGAAGCCAACACGCGCCAGCTCTCGCACGTCGATCCGCTGCGCGCGCAGCGCCGCCAGAAGGCCGTGGCGCAAATTCAGGCAGCGGTTTTCCGGCGGGCAGCCGAGGGCCAGTTACGCTGGATCAGCACGCAATATCCGACGCTTGCCTATGCCATGGACGCGGACATGGGCTGGAATGAGTACCAGGATTTCGTCTTCCGCGCCTGCCATGCCGACGAGGATACCCCGGATCCGGTAGCCTACTGGCAGGGAATCGAACGGGCGCAGGCGGGCATCATTGCGCGCCTCCGGGGGCACGACCGCGTCACGGTCAAAGGCCCCAACGCTGACCTCAGCCTTTCCATCCAGGGGCGCACATTCCTCAACTCGTGCGGCATTCACAATCTTCCGGACGGCGAAGTGTACACCGGCCCGGTGGAAAATTCGGTTAACGGTTGGGTGCGCTTTACTTACCCGGCCATTTTCGGCGGCCGCTCGGTGGATGGCGTCGAGCTGGTCTTCGAGCAAGGCCGCGTGGTGAAGGCAAGCGCCGAGAAGAACCAGGAATTCCTCGAGCAGATGCTCAACAGCGATGCCGGCGCGCGCTACCTGGGCGAATTTGCCATCGGCACCAATTTCCAGATCGACCGCTTTACCCGCAATATCCTGTTCGATGAAAAGATAGGCGGAACCTTTCACATGGCCCTGGGCGCCAGCTACCCCGAAACCGGCGGCCAGAACCGCAGCGCGATTCACTGGGATATGATCTGTGATTTGCGGCAGCAGTCTGAAATCCGCCTGGACGGCGAATTGTTTTATCAGAACGGCCAGTTTGTGGAGTAATTCCACCACCTGAATAAAAAAAGCCAGCCGGGAATTTAACGCCCGGCTGGCTTGTGTATTCAGGAGATTTAGCGGGCAAATTCCACGGCGCGCGTTTCGCGGATGACCGTGACCTTGATCTGACCCGGGTATTGCATGGTCTCTTCGATCTTTTTGGCCACGTCGCGGGCCAGGCGGGTGGCGGAAAGATCGTCAATATCTTCCGGACGGACGATGATGCGCACTTCGCGGCCAGCCTGGATGGCATAGCTCTGCTGAACGCCCTTGAAGGAATTGGCGATTTCTTCCAGGCTGCGCAGGCGGTTGATGTACTGCTCCAGGGCTTCGCGGCGGGCGCCCGGGCGCGCGCCGGAGATGGCGTC
>CALMIB010000155.1 GCA_937863945.1 uncultured Longilinea sp. | reverse complement strand
CCCAGCACCAATCCGACCCATGCGCGCGCGTTCTTATTCATGTGACTCAACAAATGACAGGATTGGAAACCCGCATCAGCATCACCAAAGCTGCCCGCTCATAGATACAGGTCGCGCTGGTTGTACGTCCAGTAAGCAGCCGCGACGAAGAGCAGAATGATTCCCGCGGAAAGCAGCAGGAATTTGCCTTCCATGGCGCCATTCCGAAAGAGCTCAACCGCATCAAAATACTTGAACGGCGTGAAATAGCGCAGAAAACCCAAATTCTCCTGCATCGTCGAGGCCACCAACATGAAGTAGGTAACCAGGATGATCGCCACCGCGGTGGAACTGGACAATTTGTAGCGCTTCATCGCGCAGCCCAGGAACAATCCAATCGCCAGGAACGCAAATATCATCTTACGTCAAAAAAGCTCGCCTGTACAGTCACTTTCGACAAAATCCAGGTAAAAAAACGGCTGCTGCTCATCGCAACAACCGCCGGGATCAGGAGCGTGAAACGTCACCTGCCATTAACCGATAAACACTTCCACCTCTTCATCGTCTTTTTCGCTGACGTGCACGTGAATGGGCTCGTCGCTTTTGAGCACTTCGTTGATCATCAGGATTGAATCGCGTTGATCGCGCACGTTTGCCGGCATATACCGGCCAAACGTGTTGAACACCCAGGGTAAAATGCCCAACGGCAGCGGCACGCTGACAGAAACTTTTTGAACGCGGTTGCCCTTCTTTTCCCGCACGCGCACGTGCACCCACTTCATATTCCAGAAGGCATAAATGCCCAGCACGCCGATCAGGAACGGAATCCAGGACAGCCAGAAGCCCCAACCAAAGCCGCCGCGGTCATAGGCCTGGTAAATCCACAATCCGGCAAAGCCCGTCAGGATCAGGAACAACGTGAGTGGGATCCAGTTCCAGCGCCGCCAGGCCTTGATGCGCTTCATTTCCTCCGGGTCGATCGACGGGGTGGACTCAACGCCCATGTCGATCGTCACCCCTGCCGGCGCAGGGTCGGGTATGGGCGCTTGCGGCTGTGCTTCCAATGCCGCCAGCAGGCGGTTGCCTTCATCCACGCTTAACTCGCCGCGCGCCACCCGGTTGAGTATCTCGATCTTTTCAGTGGTCATGCTCATTCCAATCTCCGGTTATCCAGGCGTCCACACACAAACCATTTTACTGGTTTTTACCTTCCAAGGCATCCAGCAGGTTGACGGCTTCATCGGTAGTAATTTTTTGTTCCGCCAGCATCTGCAGAATCAACCTGCGCTCTTCCTCGCTGACCCTGCCCCGGGGGGCTTGAGCCGGCGGAACCGGCTTGACCGGTTCCATGGGCGCCGACGGCACAGGCGGCGACGCTTCAAAGCCCACACGGAACGTGCGGCTGCGGGTCTTCTCCTCCACCCGGCGCATGGCTGCCTGGATGCGCTCTTCGATCTCGCGGGAGGCAGTTTCGGCCTGCCGCGTGGCGCGCTCGACAGCATCCTGAACCGAGTGGGAGATGGCATCCACATCCACTTTCACGCCGGCAAAGTCAAATCCGCCGTCCTCTTTGTGCGTCTGCGGGCTGCCGTCGGTGACCTGCACATCGCCGCCGGCTGTGATTTGAATGGGGGTCGTGCCGTCACCCAGCGTAAAGTCAAACACAAACATCTCCACGCGCTCATTCCAGCCGCCCACGCGCATAAGGATATCACGCCCGCCGCTGGTGATGTGCATCCTTGCATGGGCCTGAGCCGGCAAACGCAGGTCCACATCACCGCCGGCGCTCAACTCCACCGCTTCGGGTG
>CALMIB010000154.1 GCA_937863945.1 uncultured Longilinea sp. | reverse complement strand
TCCCGCGGGGTGCGGTCGAACCCCTGGACGTAGCCCCGGCCTGAGCCGGGCGGGATGTAGTGAATTTACGGATGACGGGCGCTGCGGAAGAATCGCCGCGCCTGTTTTGATGGTTAGCCGCGGTAAATGTGGCATAATAATTTTGCCCGCTCACCGCATGCGTGGGAAGGGTAAATTTACTCCACGGAACGCCATCGATGCAACCACGACTCATCCAGCACATCCGCAACCACGGCGATGTTTACAGCATCCTCTGCATCCTTGCCGTTTGCATCCTGTTCCTTTCGCCATACCTGTTTTCAAGTCCTACGCCGCTGATCTACCCGGTATCAGAACTGGGAACTGACTTGGACCGCGACGTGCTGCCCAATCTGGAATACATTGCGAATGCGTTCCAGACAACCGGCGAACTTCCGCTGTGGCGTGATTACCTGCTCAGTGGCGCGCCGTTGATGGGGCATCCTTCGTTGCCGTTGTTTTATCCGCCCAATTGGTTGCTGCTGGCTTTGCCACTGCCCTTTGGCCTCAACCTGCTGGCGGTGTTGGATTTTAGCTGGATGGGCATCGGGATGTATCTTTTTCTGCGCCGGACGGCCGGACGGGATGTGTTGCCGGCGTTGTTCGGCGGGATTGCCATGATGCTCTCCCCTAAATGGATCGCACACCTCAGCGGCGGGCACTGGTATATGTTGGCAGCGCTGGCCTGGGTACCCTGGGCGTTGTTCACCTTCGACTGTTACTGGCATTCGCGCAAAATTCCGTGGCTGTTTGTGCTGGCGATTGCTTTTGCCGCGCAGGGCATGAATCACCTGCCGATTTTTATCATCACCGCGCTGAGCGTGGCGTTGTTCAGCCTGACCTATTTTGCGCCAAAATCCTGGCGGGCCTGGGTTGCGAAAAGCGCGCCGGGTTGGGCGGCTGTCGTCCTGTTGACCGCCGGGCTGCTGGCGGCGCAGATGCTGCCCCTGCTGGAGTTGTACCCGCACGCCAGCCACACTACTGAAGCAGTCACGTTCACCAGCCTGAACCCGGCCGCGCTGCTGGTCAGCATATTTCCACCGGAACTGAAATACCCGGAATGGTTCCTGTTCCCGGGGCTGGCCGTGTTGCTCTTCGCCGGGTTGAGCTGGGCGTACGGCTGGACGCTCTTCGAGAAAAACTGGGTGATCGGCGGGCTGCTTGGCCTGCTGCTCAGCCTGGGCGAGTATACCCCGCTGTATGGCTGGTTGTTCGGCTGGAACCCGCTGCTCTCGGCGCTGCGCGTGCCGACGCGCTGGTGGTTGCTCACCATCCTCGCGCTGGTGATCCTGGCTGCCGCGGGGTTCGCGGGCTGGCTGAGGAACGGACAACGCCTGAACCGCCGGGCAAAGACGGTGGCGGGTGCGCTGCTTGGGCTGGAATTGTTGGCCGGGACCATCCGTCTCACCCTGAGGGAAACGTTCCCCTTTGATACGCTTTCCACGGCGATTTTCGCGCTGTTGCTGGCGGCTTTGTTGATTGCCGGGCATGCACACCGGCCCGCCTTCGTACCCGCTGCCGTTTTGCTGGTGCTGGTGGTGGAACTGATGGTGGTGGGCGGCTCGTTGATCCGTCCGCGCCCAACCGGTGACAGTGGCGTATCGGCGTCGGTGATCGCGAAGGCGCAGTCCGAGCTGGCCGAAGGCGAGCGGATTTATTCGCCGCAGGAAGGTTTCCCGGCGCTGGCGCTGGTGCGCTCCGGGATCGACGCGGCCGAGGGTTACGATGCGCTACCGTTGACCCATTACCTGGGCTTCATCCGCCTGGCGACCGGCTGCCCGCTGGTGCAGGAGGCCACCGGCTCGGAGGAGGAGCTGGCTGCGTGCCTGAACCCGCAGGTGGTGCGCCCTGACCTGTTGAAGCTGCTCAACGTGCGCCGGCTGGTTGTCCGGCAGGCGGATGGCTGGCAGGTAAGCGAACTTGCGCCGGGTTTCGGCCGGGCGTTCGCTGCCGCGCAGGTGGAGAGCACCTCCGCTCAGAGTTGCCTGGCGGCGCTGGCAGGCGTGGACGCGGGTGAAGTATCATTGGTGGAAGGCGGTAAAACCGGCCCGGGCGGGCAGCTCCGCGTTGACAGCCAGGATCGCGGCGTGAACGCTGAAACCTTCCGCGTTCATGTGCTGGATGCGCCGGCCCTATTGATTCGCTCAGAGAGCTGGGCGCCCGGCTGGCACGTCAGCGTGGACGGCCAGGACGCTGACGTGCTGCGAGTCGATTGCGCTCTGCAGGGGGTGTGGTTGGAACCGGGCGAACACACGGTGGTTTTCCGCTACCAACCCTTCGGTTATCCCATAGGCGGCTGGATCAGCGCATGCACGCTGGCGAGTATAGGTCTGTGGGCAGGCGCTAACATGTTTTTTAAGCGAAAACCATCACAGGCAGGCTGATCAGCTGTTTCGTCCGGGGTGTTTGGTATTGAGCATAATTATTGATAAAATAAGTATAGTATTATCAGAAACACTACTTGATCTAACGGTCAGGAGGCGGTATGCAAATTAATCGTTCCGCCGCGCCAGGGCCGGTTTTTCCTACCCGGGTGTACGCGGATGTCGGCAAGGCGATTGCCTGGTTATGCAAGACTTTTGGCTTCAACGTATGCTTTCACTACGGCCCGCCGTGCAACCCTTCCGGTGCTCAACTCGTGATCGGCGAGGGTCCATTTTTCTCACCCGAGCGTGTAACATGCAATCGCCGGATTGGGACGACGGCGCTGCGCTTCACCGCCGCGGCCCGATGCTGATGTATACCATCGGCGTGCGCGTGGAAGATGTATATCGGCATTACGAACATGCCCGGTAACGCGGCGCACGTCGTGAC
>CALMIB010000153.1 GCA_937863945.1 uncultured Longilinea sp. | reverse complement strand
CCCGGATTGGATACCCGCACGCCATAAACTTCTTCAACCTGGCAACGGGTTGAATAGACGGCTTCGGAAAACGATACCAGCCGCCGGACCGTAAGAGGCGCCGGAAGTTCGCAAACCAGAACGTCCCAACCGGCCCGATGAAGCCGCAAGGCGACCCCGCTGGCTAAATCACCGCCGCCGCGGATCAAGATTCTCATCATCGCTGAAGTTGCCATAGTATCTCAGGAGGAAAACCCCTCCAAAACCCTTTCCGGGGTCAACGGAAATTGATCAAACCAACGCCCAGAGGCATTATGCAAGGCAGAAACCAGGGCGGGGACAAATGGAAGATAGGGCATTTCTCCCATGCCGCGCGCGCCAAAGGGTCCAATGGGATCTGGGTATTCCAGGATCACCGATTCGACCCGCCCGGGTACATCCAGGACAGTTGGAATCAGGTAGGTGGAAAGCGTTTTGGTCAGCGGCATCCCGTCTTTTTGCACAAAGTTTTCCAGGATACCGTAACCGGCTGCCTGAACCACAGCCCCTTCGATTTGCCCCTGCACCTGCTGCGGGTTAACAGCTTTACCCACATCATCGGCGCAGATCACGTTGACAACCTGGATCTGCCCGGTCTCGACGTCCACCTCGACCTCGACAGCCTCGGCAACATAGCCGTACGAAAAATTAGGCTCGGATTTGCCCGTTTCTGGATCATACGGCGTCGTGCGCGGCGGCAGGTACTGATAGGTGGCCACGGCGGGTCGTTCCTCATTTTGCCACTTTTCCAGCGCCAATGCAGCTGCGCCGCGGATGGAATTACCCGCCATGAATGTCATCCGTGACGCAGAAACGCTGCCTGAATTCCGGGTATATGCCGTGTCCGCGGCGACCAGCGATATTTTTTCAAACGGCAGACCAAGCGCTTCGGCGGCCATCTGAATGAAGGCGGTGTGAGAACCCTGCCCGACCTCAGCTCCGGCGTGATATAACACCGCCTGATCGATTTCCTCTGTCCCGCGCAATTCAATCGTCGCCCAGCAATTCTCCGGCGCGCCAAAGGAAAAGCCCACATTCTTGAATGCGCAGGCAAAACCAATTCCGCGCCTTTTGTTAGCCTGCTCCGATTGATTTACAACCGGCCGCTGCCAACCGTTTGTCCCGCGCACCCATCCGGCTTTCAGCGCGCATGCTTCCAACACCTTATCGATGGAAACGCCTTTGGGCAACGGCGTGCCCACCGACAACAGCGAACCCTCTCGAAGAATGTTGCGCTCGCGTATCTCGACCGGATCCATACTCAGCGCTTCAGCCAGCTTATCCATCTGCATTTCAGCAGCAAATGCTCCCTGCGGTCCGCCGAATCCGCGGAACGCCCCGCCGGGAATGTTGTTGGTATAAACCGCGTAGGAATCAACGCTCACATTGGGAATCTCATACGGCCCGGTGCACATCAGGGTGGCATTGCCGAGGACTTTCGTCGAGGTGTACATGTAAGCCCCGCCATCGGCGATTAATTCAACCTCGGCTGCCGTGATTTTCCCATCCCGTGAGGCACCCCATCGAGCGTGGATGGAATAAGCATGCCGCTTGTGATGCCCGATAATTGATTCCTCCCGGCTCCAGACAATTTTGATTGGCCGGCGGATTCCTTTCTGAGATAACCGGTAGGTTGCCAGAGCCAGAATGATTTGAATGGACATATCTTCTCGGCCGCCAAAGGCTCCGCCGATAGCCGGGTAGATCACCCGGATTTTATCCAACGGAAGCGCTAGGGCGTGTGCGATCTGCTCCTGGTCCTCATGCACCCACTGGCCGGCAACGACCACAGTGATCCGGTCTTCCTCATCAAGGTAACTCACGCCAGCTTCCGGCTGTAAATAGGCATGTTCCTGTACCGGCGTCTGGTAATAACCTTCCACGGTCACGTACGCATTCTTAAACCCATTTTCGATGCTACCTTTGCGAATGCGATAATGGCCGAACACATTCGAGTCGCGATCCGGGAACAACCGGGGCGACTCGGCTTTCATCGCTTCCCGCGGGTCAGAAACAACCGGTAAATCCTCGTAATCCACATCAATCAGGGGAATTGCGCGGGCAGCAATCGCTTCACTTTCAGCAATCACCAATGCCACCTGATCACCAATAAAGCGCACATGCTCCGCGTACGGTTTGTTAGAGCCAGGGCCGCATAGGACTGGCTGGTCGGGTGAGATCAGCCCATATTCGTTGTTTGGCACATCCCTGGCTGTTAACACCGCAAGAACGCCTGGGAGCTGTTCAGCCGAGGATGTGTCAATTCTGCGG
>CALMIB010000152.1 GCA_937863945.1 uncultured Longilinea sp. | reverse complement strand
ACCTGACCGGGCTGGACCGCGGCACCCTTTGGCATGCAGTGAATTTTCTCTTCTTCCAGGTGGGCCTGGTTTTCCTTTATTTGCTGTGCCGCCGCTGGGTTTCGCATTGGGCAGCCTTTGCGGCGACCCTGCTGTTCAATACCCAGCCGCTGCTGTGGGGCCACGCCTTTATCAATCCTAAGGACATACCCTTCACCGTAATGTTCACCGTTGCGCTGTATTATGGTCTGCGCATGGTGGATCGCCTGAATAGGGATGAGACCCCGCTGGAGCCGGTCACCGAAGCAGAGGCAACCGCCTGGCAAAACCGCCGCCGCAGGCTGATGCGCTGGGGTTTTGCGGCGTTCGTGTTGGCGCTGCTGATGATCGTGTTGAACGGCGCACTGCAGGCCTTCCTCCGCGGGCTGATGGCGGCTGTGTACGCGGCCGATCCGGGCAGCCTGTGGGGGCGGGCCTTCCACGCCGTGGCCGAGGATGCCGGCAAGGTGGGCGTCGATTATTATGCCGGGCAATTGATCCGCCTGTACGGCTATGCCCGGGCCGCGCTGCTGGTTTTGCTGCTGCCGCTTGCCGCGCTGGGCGGCGGCGCGCGGGCCTGGCCGCAGGCCAGCCTGCGTTTCTGGCGCGGGGTGGGCGGCTCGCTGCGGTGCGTCCAGTTTTGGCCGCGCGGCCTGACCGTCGGCGCGATGCTGCGCGCTGTGCTGTTGCCCGGCATCCTGCTGGGGCTGACAGCATCGATTCGCGTGTTGGGTCCGGTGGTTGGTTTCTTCGTGCTGGTGTATTTCTTGCTGCGCGGCGGCCGCCGGCCGCTGGGCGCGCTGCTGGTGTATGCCGGGATTGCCGTTTTGACCATGTTTTTGACCTGGCCGTACCTTTGGGTGGATCCGCTGGGTAATTTCTGGCAGGTGCTGAGGCACATGTCCAGCAACCCGCTGACCGTGCTGGTTTTGTTCGGCGGGCAGGAATACACATCGATGGCCCTGCCGCACACCTATCTTCCCACCATGATGGGCCTGACCCTCACCGAAACCGTCTGGCCGATCTTTGCGGCTGGGCTGGTCCTGGCTGGCGCACGCATGCTGCGCAAGAAAATGGATTGGCGTGATTTCGCCGTGGTCATGGTGTGGTTCTTCTTGTTTTTTATCTACGTGCTCATCACGCAGCCGCCCATGTACGACGGCTTCCGGCATTTCTTTTTTATTCTACCGCCGGTATTTGTTGCCGCCGGGATTTTCTTCCAGGCGTTGGCCGACTGGTTCCCGCGCGCCCCGGTACGTTGGACACTGCTGGCGCTGGCCGTGCTGCCGGGCATTCTGGGCATCGTCCGATTACATCCCTATGAATATGCGTTTTATAATTCATATGCGGGCGGGCAGAGCGGCATTTTTCGCCAGTACGAGACGGATTACTGGCTGACCTGCTACGCCGAGGCGATGCAGCCGCTCAACGAACGGGCGGGGGAGTCGCCGGTGGTGTATGTGTTGCGGCAGCCGGCCCTGGCGGCGGTTTATGCCGCCGATGGGGTGGAGGTGCGCCCGTACAAACCCACTGATGATTCCATGCAGCCCGGCGATTACCTTCTGCTGACCACGCGCACCAACCGCGATCTGACCTCCCGGCCGGAAGCTCCAGTGCTGTGGACCGTTGGGCGCGAAGGGGCACTGTATTGTGTCATGAAACAAGTCCAATAACAGAAGGGACTGATGCGGATGTCGGATATCTTTGCAAAATTCAACATGAATGGGCAGGTGGCGCTGGTGACCGGCGCCGCCGGATTGCTGGGACGGCAATTTTCGCGCACGCTGGCGCAGGCCGGCGCGGCGGTGGTGGCTGCCGACCTGAACGGCGCGGCGGTGGAACAGGCGGCGGCCGAGCTGCAGTCGGAGGGCTTGCAGGCAGCGGCGGCGCAGGTGGATGTGACCGATCCGCGCTCGACCGCGGCCATGGTCGAAACCGCGCTGAAGGCCTTTGGGCGGCTGGACGTGTTGGTGTGCAGCGCGGCCCTGGACCCAAAGTTTGATTCGGCCAACCAGTCCAGCCAGAGCGCCAACGCCTTTGAAACCTATCCATTGGAAGCCTGGCGGCAGGCGGTGGATGTGAACCTGACCGGACTGTTCCTGTGCGCGCAGGCGGCGGTCAAGCCGATGATCGCCCAGGACCACGGCGTGATCATCAACATCTGCTCGACCTACGGCCTGGTCGGGCCGGATCAGCGCCTGTACGAGCGCCCCGGCCAGCCAAAACAGTATAAGCCGGTGTTCTATTCGGTCACCAAGGCCGGCGTGCTGGGACTGACGCGCTACCTGGCGACCTATTACGCCGGGACGGGCATCCGCGCCAACGCGCTGACGCCTGGCGGCGTGTACAATCAGCACGACGAGACCTTCACCAAAGCCTACTCCTCCCGCGCGGTGCTGGGGCGCATGGCCCGGCAGGATGAAATGAACGGCGCCATCCTCTTCCTGGCCTCGGATGCTTCAACCTATATGACCGGCGCCAACCTGGTCGTCGATGGGGGCTGGACGGCATGGTAGCCCGCCCGGAAGTGCTGGCGGTCATTCCGGCGCGCGGCGGCTCGAAGGGCATTCCGCGCAAGAACATCCGCGATTTTGCCGGCTATCCGCTGATTGCGTATAGTATAGCGGCGGGGTTGCAGGCCGAGACGGTGACGCGCGTGATCGTTTCGACGGATGACGAGAAAATCGCGGCGGTGGCGCGCCAGTGGGGCGCCGAAACGCCCTTTCTACGCCCGGCGGAATTCGCGCAGGACCAAACCACCGATCTGCCGGTGTTTCAACACGCGCTGAAATGGCTGGCAGAGAATGAAGGTTACAGGCCGGAGGTGGTGGTGCAACTGCGCCCGACCTCGCCGGTGCGCCCGGTGGGGCTGGTGGACGAAGCCGTGCGCATGCTGCTGGCGCGCCCGGATGCTGATTCGGTGCGCGGGGTGGTGCCCGCCGGGCAGAATCCGCACAAAATGTGGCGCATCGATCCCGGCAGCGGGCAGATGAAGAACCTGCTGGACGTGCCGGGTCTCCCGGAACCGTATAACGCCCCGCGCCAGGCGCTGCCGCCGGTCTACTGGCAAACCGGGCACATCGACGCTATCCGACCGCGCGCCATCCTGGAGATGGATTCGATGAGCGGACGGGTGATTCTGCCGGTGATGATTGATCCGCGCTACACGGTGGATATCGATACGCCGGCCGACTGGCAGCGTTACGAGTGGCTGGTTTCGAGCGGGCTGGAGATGGTGATGCCCGGCCCCGGACGCCGTCCGCTGCCGCAAAAGGTGGCACTGGTGGTGTTCGATTTTGACGGAGTGATGACCGACAACCGCGTGTGGGTGGACCAGGACGGCCGCGAGATGGTGGCCGCCTCGCGGGCTGAAGGTCCCGGCCTGCGCGCGTTGGAGGCGCAGGGTATACGCCCGCTGGTGATTTCCGGTGAGGTCAATCCGGTGGTAACGGCGCGCTGCAGAAAATTGCAGGTGGAGGCGCTGCAGGGAATCGCCGACAAGGCTGCCGCGCTTCGCGAATATTTGCAGGCGGAAAAGATCGACCCGGCTCAGGTGGTATACTTGGGCAACGACGTGAACGATCTGCCGTGTTTCCCGCTGGTCGCATGCGCCGTCGCGGTCGCGGATGCTGAGCCGGAAGTGTTGCGCCAGGCAGACCTGGTGTTGACGCGCAAAGGCGGTCACGGCGCGGTGCGTGAATTGTGTGAAATGATCTTGAACCATATGAAGTAGCGAAGCCCCGTTGAGTGTGGAAGTGTGATCCTGGTGTTTATTCAATTATAGTAATCCAAACACGGACGTTAAACGATTGCATTGTAAACAAACTTCAACTCTGTTTTTTTGGTAGATTGTTGAGGAGCAAAAGAATGGCAAAAGCAGTCAAAATCGGAAATCGTTGGGTCGGCGATGGAAATCCGACTTATGTAGTTGCGGAAATTGGCATCAATCATAATGGTGACATCAAGATTGCCAGGCAATTGATGGATGCCGCCAGGCATGCCGGCGTGGATGCTGTTAAGTTCCAAAAACGAACGCCGGAATTGTGTGTGCCGCCTGAACAGCGCGGCCAGATGCGCGAAACGCCCTGGGGGTACATCACCTACCTGGATTATCGCTACAAGGTCGAATTTAATGCCGAGCAATACGCCGAAATTGACCGCTACGCCAAAGAGATTGGCATCACCTGGTTCGCGTCGGTTTGGGATGAGCCTTCGGTCGATTTTCTGGAGCAGTTCAATCCGGTAGCCTACAAAGTGCCTTCGGCTTCATTGACTGACCACGATTTGCTGCGCAAGCTGCGTACAACTGGCAGACCGGTAATTCTCTCGACTGGTATGTCCACCATCGAGCAAATCCGCAGGGCAGTTCCCTTGCTGGATATCGACAATCTGGTGATTTGCCATACTACCAGCGCCTATCCGTGCGATCCGGAGGAACTAAACCTGCGCATGGTGCAGACGCTGAAAGCCGAATATCCCTGCCCGATTGGCTATTCGGGCCACGAGGTGGGGCTGATCCCGTCGGTGGTGGCGGTCGGCCTGGGCGCCTGCATGGTGGAGCGCCATATCACGCTCGACCGCGCCATGTGGGGCAGCGATCAGGCGGCCTCAGTGGAACCGGGCGGGTTTGAGCGGTTGGTCAAGTATATTCGCGTCACCGAGGCGGCGCTGGGTGATGGCTTGAAACGCGTTTATGAAAGCGAGCTCTCTTCTCTGAAGAAATTGCGTCGCATTCAGGAATAGGGCTGTTATTTAACTCGATCTGCCCAGATCTGCCCTGAGCTTTTTGTCTGGAAACGGCTATGAAACCTCTTACTCCGGTCATCGCCGACCTAAAAGAACGTGTCCGTCTGGCATACTCGCGCCTGCAAACGGACCGCCGATTTGCCGCCATGGCACGCAAGGTGGCTGCGGCGTCGTTACCCGGCGAAGGCCGGCCGGTGGTGATGTTCAACGCCTCGACGCGCATCACAGGTTACAGCCAGAATGCGGCCTATCACCTGCTGGCATCCTGGGCGCTGCGCCTGCAGGGCGTGCAGGTGGTGCATTTCGTCTGCCAGGCCGGCATGACGCGCTGCCCGCTGGGGACAAATCGCGACGATTTTCATTCCCGGCCACCCTGCGCAGCCTGCCAGGCGCAATCCCGGCAGGCTTACCCGGCGC
>CALMIB010000151.1 GCA_937863945.1 uncultured Longilinea sp. | reverse complement strand
CCATGGCTGCATGCTTGCTGGGTCTGGGCATACTCATCCTGGCGATTGGGGTCTTTGTCCTGATTTCCAGAGTCCTCGGTAAAGAGATCAAGACCATCGCGAATCAAACTTCCCGGCTGGCTCAAAAGGGAATTGCCGAGGATGTTGCCGGGTTGGTGGGGAATGCATCGTCGCTCATCGAAGCGCTCAACCAGTTGATTAAGACCTCAGCAGGGGTTGGGGTCTTCCTGGTTCTGGTAAGTTTTTGTCTGATGGCGGCTGCTTACGGCCTGGTTGTGCAGATCCACTAGCCTTTTCCAGCAAGGAGCCCTCATGCAATCTCAAGCAGTGATATCCGCGCTCCAAAAATCGTGCGATCCGAAGAACTTGCCGGATACGCTTGTCGCGTTAAGACATGACCGCCTGGCCTGGCAATTTCTGTGCGGGTGCGATTTTGATAAATATTCCCAGTGGCTGTTGGAAAACGGCGCAGCCGGGGCATGGTCGCCGGCTAACCTGGCACTCTTTGTTTTGGATGCCGACCTGTCTGCCCAGCAACTGTCGAAAGAACCCATGTGCATCCTGGACGGGAATTTACAGCGGCGAGCGCTGGCATTTTTCGAGGAGACTTTGAGGACAGGTAAGGCGCCTATCGATCTGAAAGAGACCGGCCTGCTGGCGTTGGCACTGCGCGAGCGGCGCCGTAAAATGCGCTCGTGGAGTGGGCTGGCGCAGGATTTGACAATCCAGAGCAAACTCCTGGCGGATCCACTGGCGCGCATCTGGGATGGAGCTTTGACCTGCCTGGCTGGCATGGTTCCCGACCGCAATGAGCTCCTGCGGGCTCTCTGGACGGAAAAAACGGATCAGGCAGCGAATTGGTGCATCCAGATCGTTCTTGGAAATCCGGCTGACGAGACTCTCCAGGCGAAAACATTGTCCGGTCTGATCCTGGATGAGCCCCTGGAGGTTCAAGCCAAATGGCTTAAGCTTGTTGAAGGCTGCGGGCGAAAGCAACTCTCTGAAAAGATTGCGCGAATTCTCTTGTCTGGAAATCAACCCAATTTTGACCGATACATCGTACAAAGAATAGATCCAGAGATGGCTGCCGCGGAACGGCTTGCGCGCGGATTGGAAATGCAAAGCGCCGCCGATGTGTACCGCGCCGCAGGCGCGGTGCCGCAGGCGGCCAGCCTGTTGGAAAAATCCCGCCAGGCTGTGGGGCAATGCCTGGCGGAGGTAGAATTGGCGATTGCCAACCTGGACGTCGATCGCCAGAAGATGGATTTAGCTGCGACCCGTGTGGACCGCGCGGTGAAGACTTGCGCTGTGCCTTCCACCCTCGAGCGCGGCGCAGAAATCCTGCAGAGAGCCGGCATTTATGACGTTAGCCTGCCGGCGGTGGGGAGTGAGCCGGGTATGGCGGCGTCCATCTATCTGGCCAGCCAGATGGCGGTCGGGGGCAATTCAGAACTTGCCCGCCAGACCGCAAGCCAGGCAGTGAACGCCTGGTTGGCGGCGGCAGCCGATGGAATCCGGATGGACGGTTCCTCTTCTGAGCCAGCCGATTTGCTTGCGGCGCTCCTGCGCATGGATCTGCTGGAGGAAGCCGACCGGTGCGCCGCATTCTTCCTGCAAGCCCGGCCCAATGATGACCGGCTGCTGCAGCTAGCGGCACAAATTGCCGAAAAACGTACCGATCTGGAACGCGCGGCGACCCTGGTGGAGATTTTGGTCTCACTCGACCCGCAAAATCTGCCGGCGAGGCGCGGCCTGGCGAGGCTGGAGGAGGAGCAAGGCCAGTGGCAAAAAGCCCTGGACCAATGGCGGATGGTGCTTTCAATCAGCGGTAAAGCCATCGAAGAGGACCTACTATCCCTCTCGCGCTGCGCCATCGAAGCTGGCGCCCCCGATGCGGCGATCGATGCCTGCAACCAGGTTCTGGCGAAGGTTTCCGACCACGGACTGGCGCATACGTATGCAGGTCAGGCATTTTTGCAGAAGGGCATGCCTCAAGAAGCCATCAGCCATTTAAGCCGGGCGACGCTGTTGTGCCCGGATTTGTCGAAGCCCTGGATCGCACTGGCGGAAGCCCAGCAAAGCCTGGGTGAAGCGCAGCGTGCTGTGGATACACTCCGTGCGGCGATTCTGGCAGCGCCTGAATCTTCTGAGGTGCATTTCAAGCTGGCGCGGCTGTTGCTCGACCAGGGCTACCTGACCGATGCACTTCCCAACCTGCGGCAGGCTGCGCGGTTATCGCCGGAGAACGTCTCAGTTACCATCGAACTGGCGAATACTTTGCGCCATCTGGGCCACTTGGAAGAAGCCATCCGTGTGATCCACGAAGCCCGCCAGCGTTGGCCTAAAAACCCGCATCTGGCCTATTTGGAAGGCACGACATTTCTGGATATGGGCAATCCCCAACGCGCGCTTGAATCCTTTGAGCTCGCGATCAAGGGCGAGCAACCGCAATTGGAGTGGTTGCGCGCTTACGCACAGCTAAAATTGCACGACACCGCGCAATTGTTCGCCGCCAGAGCCGATGATTACAATCCGCTGGATTTGCAGAAGGCCAATCAAGCGCTGCAAAAAATCCTGGCCATTGCGCCCACCGATTTCAATGCGCGTATGTGGATGGCGGATACTTTGCGGATGCGCGGGCAGGAACGGCTGGCCTTTGAGACGTACCGTCAGTTGCTGGACGAATACCAGGAACAGGATGACATCCCGCTGGTACGTGTTCAGGCCGGGTTTGGCGCATCAGCGTTGGCGGCGAATGAACTGGATACCGCGTTGGCTGTTCTTCAGGAAGCCGCTCAGGCTGCCCCGGAAAATTTGGGAATCGTCCACCTTATCGCCGAGACTTACCTGAAGTTAAGCCTGGAAAATGAAGCCGCTCACGCCGCAAATCAAGCCCTTCAAATGGAACCCGACCAGGTAAACAACCTGATCTGGTATTCCAACCTGATGGAGAAGATGGACCGGATGGAGGACGCGCAGCGCGCTCTGGCGACGGCGGCGCAGTTTTCGCCGGAAAGCAGCGACCTCTGGTTAAAACAGGCGCAATTTGCGCTCAAAGCCGGCCAGCCCGAAACCGCGCGAAAGGCGCTTGCGCAGCTCCAGCAGCTTGCGACTGTTGGTGAAAATGGATTGTGGCAGGCGGCAGCGCTTTACCTGAAACTAAATGACAATCTTGAAGCCTTGCGCTGCCTGAAGAGCATCGCAGAGAACACCGAAACACCTGACCCGGCTTTGATGACTGACCTGGCCTTTCTGAGCCATCAAACCGGACAATTCGCTGAAGCCCAGGAGTACGTGGAGCGGGCGGTGCAAATGGATGACCAGAATATCCGCTTGCACGTCTTGCAGGCTGATCTGCTCGCACCGCAGGGGAAAATCCAGGCTGCCCTGGCCTGCCTTGAGAAGGCAACCCGGTTGATGGAAAGCAAACCGCTTGGATCTTCTGGTGCGCCAACGGCGGGAAAAAGCCTCTTCAAGGCGGATGACCTGGCATTTACACCGGCGGCGGTTTATGTCCGCTCCGCTGTGCTTCTGGTAAAAATGGGGGACTTCCCGGCAGCGCTCTATTACGCTGAAAAGGCTTTGGAGGTCGCCCCGGGTGATTCATCCATCCGCGTGTTCACGGCTAATCTGGCTTACTCTCAATTGCATTTTGACCAGGTGAGTGAACTGGCCAGCGCCGCGACCGAAGCCAGCGCCAGCTTGCTCCATCCCGATCCGGATGCCTGCCGGCAGGTTCTCCGGGCGATGCATTGTGAAATAATGCTGGATGCTGGTGCGGAGGATGGCATGGACGCCGGGTTCGCGGATGAACGGGATGGCGAGCTCACTGTTCCAGACCGGCTTCTTGCGGTTCAAGCTCGCTGGATGGCGCGCAACGGCGAATATGAAGCCGCCTGGAAGTTATTTCAGGAAATCGAAAACCGACGGACTTCTGGCGGCCAGCCTGGCGAGGAATGCATACCCGCGGCTGCGCTGGGGCGTTATTACCAGATCGACCTCGACGTTTACGCCTCCCTCTGGATGGGACTGGCCGCCCAGGACTTGTACCTCTGGGATTCTGCCGACCGATTCATTGACCAGGGCAGGAAAGAATATGCCGCGGAAGCGATCGGTGCCTTTCAGTTCGCCAGTGCTCTGATTCGCCGGCAAAAAGCCGCGCGGTTGTGTGAGGCAGCCCTGTCAACCCGCCATTGTCCGGCGGCTATGAAAAATGTTGGCCAGGATTTTGAACATGCGCTTGCCCAGGTCAGTCAATTGAGCGGCGCGGCTGATATTGCACAATTGCGGCAGAAGGGAAAACTGGTTTTCCAGGCCAGCGTTGCTCAAATCAAGCCCATCCTGTCCGATGAGAAGGCGTTAACCGATCCCGCCTTGTTGATCATTGCGCTTTCCCAAATTGGCAACCTGGATGCGGCCATTCAGGCAGCCAAAGAGATGAAAGACTGCGCGGATGTTTGCGCTCACCTGGCTGTCTCTTTGGCCAATGTCAATTCTGAAAAAGCACTTGCGTGCATCGAGCGGGCTGTAGATCTGGAGCCGCGGCAACCGATTTACCACGCTCTGCGCGCCGTGTTGGCCGCCGGGTCTGGCCGTCCTGCGGATGTGGCGGAGGCCTGGCTGGCTGCCCTGCAAACCTGGCCGGATGAGCCTGCCTGGCATGCCAGCCTGGCGCAACTCAGCCAGCAGATGGGGGATGCACTCTCAGCGATCCAACATTGGGAGGAAGCGCTCGCACTTCAACCATCTGAAGCCGGATATGCGCTCCATCTCGGCCAGGTTTACCTGGAAACGCGGAATATTGGCAAAGCGATCAATACGCTGGAGCAGGCCGCCCGGTTAGAGCCGAAGGACGCGCGCATCTGGCTGGCGCTGGCGGAGGCGCAGTTGCAGGCCGGGCACCTGGAGCTGGCATTGCAGTGTACCCAGCAGGTCACCATGTTGGAGCCTGAATCATTGCCCGGAATGTTGTTGCAGGGTGAAATTTTGATCCAAATGGGCAATTTAAATGCCGCGCAGGAGATCAGCGATCGCGCGATGACGCGCGGCAATTCCATCCCTGAGGTTGTGGTGTTCAACGTCCACCTGTTGGTCAAACGCGGAAAATTGACCGATGCGCTGGAAGTGCTGGAGCAGGCGGCTGGCGTGCTCTCCGGTGAAGCCTCGATCCAGGTGGAGCGGGTGGAATTGATCCGACAGGTGTATGGTTCACCGGCGGCTTTGCCGGTTGCCAGGGAAGCGGCGCAAAAATTCCCCGGAAATCAGGATGTTCAGT
>CALMIB010000150.1 GCA_937863945.1 uncultured Longilinea sp. | reverse complement strand
AAACTGGCCGGGGCTTCGCTGGCGGCATTCTGCCTTCCGGCAAGCGTCCGTTCCGCCAGCGCGCACCCGCTGGTCCAACAGGAGGAAGCTCCCAGGCTCGGACGGGTGATTGCCAATAATACAAAGGTTTATGAAGCGCCCAGCCTGAAATCCAAGCTGGTGACAAAATACTTTGCCGACCACGTGCTGTCCATCACGGATATCACCGTCGGCGACGAGGAGCCTTCTTACAACCGCGTGTGGTACAAAATGAACGGCGAGGGCTACGTCCATTCCGGCAGCATCCACCCCGTGGACGTCCGCCTGAACGAAGCGCACAGCAGCATCCCGCCGGAGGGCCGACTGGCCGAAGTCAGCGTTCCCTACACCGACAGCACCTGGAGTCCGCTCCGACCTGAATCGGTCGTGTATCGCCTGTATTACGGCACCACGTATTGGATCACCGGCGTGTCATATGATAATGTCGGCGGCCTCTGGTACAACATCTATGACGAAAAATGGAAGATCACTTATTACGCCCGGGCGGCGCACTTTCACCTGTTCGAACCGGATGAATTGCTTCCCATCTCCCCGCTCGTCCCCGCCGAGGCCAAACGCATCGAGATCCTGCTGGAAGATCAGGCCGTCATCGCATACGAGTACGACCGGCCAGTTTTCATCAGCCGGGCGGCAACCGGCGCACATTTCAGCGACGGTGATTTCCGCACCCAACCCGGTCGTTACCTGATGAACCGAAAACGTCCCTCGCGCCACATGGCTGACGGCGATTTTGCCGCGCCCGCCAGCTATGACCTGCCCGGCGTGCCCTGGGTCAGTTACCTGACCGACAGCGGCATTTCCTTTCACGGCACCTACTGGCACAATGATTTTGGCAAACCGCGCAGCCACGGCTGCATCAATCTGCCCACACCCAGCGCGCGCTGGGTGTACCTGTGGACCCGCCCGGACGTCCCCTGGAGCGAGCGTTTGTTCCAGGCAGACCCCGGCACAATTGTGGATGTGATCGAGCGTTAATAAAATCCATAGGAATCCCTGATACAATTAATTTGTAGTCAATTGTGGAAAGGATACCGTTATCGGTGAACTTGTCATGAGAAGAGCGCTCTTTGAAGGCCTCATCGCAGATGAAAACGACAACGTCGTCACCGTTGCGTACGTAGGCGAAGAGCCGTGTTACGTCGTCAACGATGCCGGTTTTAATCGCCACATTTCCTCCGAAGATGTGGACCGTCAGGTGCTGCACATGTTGGGCGAGCAGATCGAAGGCCATGAAGAAGAAATCAGCCAGCAGACTGCCAAAATGCTCGGCCAGGAAGATATTTTTACCCAGGCGATGCTGCTCAACCAGATCAAGCAGATGGACCGGCAATTCGAAACCCTGTTGCAAACCGGCATTCCGGCGGACGCGCGCGCCTACCTGGGCATGATGGGGTTCAAAGTGGTCATCGACATGCACGGCGAGATCCTGCGCGTCGATCAACCCTCTGCGCCGGCCAGGGATGATGAGTGAACGATCTTTTTCCGATGAAATTCGCACATCCGGCAGGATCATGGATGAAATTACACGGTAGGCAAGCGGAGAAAGAAGATGATGGCATCGGATAACATTGTGGATGTAACGGAAGCCAATTTTCAATACGAAGTCCTTTCGTATTCCGAAAACACGCCGGTGGTGGTCGATTTTTGGGCCGAATGGTGCCGGCCGTGTAA
Organism: uncultured Longilinea sp.; assembly: GCA_937863945.1. Classification (GTDB taxonomy): domain Bacteria; phylum Chloroflexota; class Anaerolineae; order Anaerolineales; family Anaerolineaceae; genus Longilinea. The sequence continues at coordinate 9,226 of CALMIB010000150.1, read as the reverse complement.
AACGCTGGGCCCGCTGCTCGAAAAACTGGCCCATGAAGCGCAGGGCAGCTTTCGACTGGCGCGCGTGGATGTGGACGCAAACCCCAACCTGGCGCTGCATTACGGCGTACGCAGCATTCCCACGGTGAAAGCCTTCAGCCAGGGCGAAGTGGTGGGCGAATTTAGCGGCCTGCAACCCGAAGAACGCATCCGCGAATTTTTATCACGCATCACCCCGCCCAGCCCACTATCGCTGGCCCTTGAAAAAGCGCTCAGCCTGTTGCAGGACCACCAATGGGCGGAAGCAGAAAACCTGTTACGCGACTTGCTGGATCAGGCGCCGCAGCAGCCGGAAGCGCAGCTTGGGCTGGCCATGGCACTGCTGGGCCAGGGTTACGGCACCGCCGCGCTGGAAATCCTGCGCAATTTTCCCGCCAGCCGTGAGTACGCGCGCGCCCAGCAATTGCTACCGCTGGCCGAAGCCTTGAAGAATAGCGAGGATGGCTGCCTGCCGGACGAAACCGACCTGGATGCCGCCTATGCGCAAGCCATCCGCCTGGCCGGCCGTGGAAACCTGCCCGCCGCGCTGGATGGTCTGCTGGATATCCTGCGGCAAAATAAAACCTACCGGCAGGGCGCGGCGCGCCAGGCGGTTGTGGCGCTGCTGGAACTGCTCGGGCCGAACGACCCGCTGTCGCGCGCCTATCGATCTGAGCTGGCAGCCATCTTGTTTTAGCTGCCTGCGCCGTATAAAAATGCCGGCGGCGGAATCATCCGCCCCGGCATTTTTATATATCGAACCGTGCTTACTTGGATAACGTCAGGGTTCCCCAGGTGCCGGGATCCAGGAAGCTGCGATCCTTGAGGTTGGAAACCATGCTCTGCTGTTCCTTTGTGCCCGTTTTGTCATTGTCGGAGACCGAGATGCCAAAACCGAACTGGCTGCCGGAGGCCGGGGTGACGCCCAGCACCTTCCACGGGATGGCAAACTCAACGCGGTAAACCCCCGCGGAAGAAACCGCAGCGATCTTCACATCCTTCAGCTCGCCGGCCTTGCCGCTGGGATACCAGAGGTAAGCCGAGGTGCTGCCGCCGATTTTGTCCTTGCCGGGCGAAATGCCGATCTGGTAATCGTCGTTGCTCAGGCTGCGCACGGCAAAATCGCCCCACAGGTCCGAGTCAAACAGCAGCTCAATGCTATCACCTTTGTAGATCTCATTCCCGCTGGCAATTTGCACGTAACTGTCATCCAGCACTTTCACCGCGACGTACAGGTAGGTGTTGTCCCAGCCAACCCGGAAGGAGCCTTCCAGGTCGTCGCCGTCCTTCCAGTTGCCCCCGCCATAGACCACGAACCGCGCCGGGTAGGCGTCGGTCTTCCATTCGCCCCAGTCGCCGTCAATTTTTGGCGCGGTGCTCAGGTAGCTGGCCTTGATGGAAGGGCCCGGCCGGGTAACCGGCGTGGCGGTCGGCGGCACCTGGGTGGCGGTGACCGTGGGATGGGTGGTAGCCGTGGCTGCCGGCGGCGGCTGGGTGGCGCTTGGCTGCACCACCGCCCCGTTGGTGGCGGTCACCAGGGCCGGCGGCGTCACCGTGGGCGGAATGCCCCCTGGCGCAAACAGCGCAGTGAGAGTCATATTCGGCGTTGGAAACAAATCCTGCGTGGGTTCCGTCTGGCCGGGCAAATTGCAGGCCGCCAGCAGGCTCACCACCAGGCTAAAAGCCAGTATCATCGGAATTTTCTTGTTCATCCACTCCTCCTTTATCCGTCGCTGACACATTCATTATAGCAACCCGGCAATCAAATCAGTTATAATGATCGCTGGGGAAGCCGCCAAATGGAAACCGCTCCGCAGACTGCATCCAACCACCATCCTCAATTTCAAATCGAAATTGACGTCGTCGTCTTCACCCTGCGCGAAAATTCACTGCAGGTCCTGTTGTGTTGCCCGCGGTCGGCCGGTCAATGGCAGTTGCCCGGGGTTTCACTGCGGACCGATGCAGGACTGGAGGAAACGGCAGCGGGCTGCGTCACGCGCTTTACCGGGTTGCACGAAGCGTACCTGGAGCAACTCTACACCTACTACAAGCCGGGCGGCAATGTCGCCGCCGTGGTCTATTTTGCCCTGGTGCCGGCCGATTCGCTCCTCAAGGATAAAGACGAATCCGCGGCCAATTGGTTCCCGGTGAACGATCTGCCAGCCCTGGTGCCCAATCACGACGAGGTGCTGGTTTACGCCCTGCGCCGCTTGCGCTACAAACTGGAATACAGCGCGGTGGGTTTCGAATTGCTGCCCGAAAATTTCAGCCTGTCGGAACTGCAATCCACCTATGAACTGATCCTGGGCGAAAAGCTCGATAAACGCAACTTTCGCCGGCGCATTTTGCAGGCCGGCATCATCGAAAGCACATCCCACCGGCGCGCCGGCGAAGGACGCCCGGCGCAGCTCTACCGCTACCGCCCGGATGCCGTCGCCGAGGTCAAAGCCCGCCGGCTGTTCCCCTGATCCTGGTTATTTCTTGAATTAATTCAATTCGCGCCCCTGACGGGGCGCGGTTCGCTTTCGATTGTTGCGTGGATTTCTATTCGGCCGGCAGCTTTATACGCCGGTATCGTCGAAGGCCGGGATGAAGCTCTCCAGGGCGGTCTCGCCGTCCTGCACGAATCCATTTTCAACCCCGATCGACAGCGCATATTCGATCAATTCGTCATAATCGGATTTCGGCAGCGTGCGGTTGATCTCCGGGTAGCGCTCCAGGTTGGCGAGCGGCGTGTACTGGCTCATGATGCTGATGAATATCGAATCGCCGTAGGTCTGATGCAGGTAAGCGATCACATTCTTGGAATCCTGCAGGTAGCCGGGCAGCGTCATGTGCCGGACGATGACCCCGCTTTTTAGCATACCGTTCGCATCGAAAACCGGTTCGCCAACCTGCATCCGCATTTCCTGGATGGCCGCCGAGGCCACCTCGAAATAATCCGCGCAGTTGGAGTATTTTTTGGCGATTTCACTCGATTGATATTTGAGATCCGGCAGATAGATATCGACATAACCCTGCAGCAGCCGCAGGGTTTCCACTTTCTCATACCCGCCGCAATTGTAAACGACCGGCAAGCGCAGACCCTGCTCGCGCGCCAGCTCAAGGGCGCGGATGATTTGCGGCACGTAGTGGCTGGGTGTCACCAGGTTGATATTGTTCGCGCCCTGGCCCTGCAGTTCCAGGTAGATTTCAGCCAGCCGCTCGATCGATATTTCCTTGCCGGTCAACCCGCGCGCGATCGGCCGGTTCTGGCAGTAAACACACCCCACCGGGCAGCCGGAGAAAAACACCGTGCCGGAGCCCTGTTCGCCGGAGATGCAAGGCTCCTCCCACAGGTGCAGTGCAGCCCGCGCCACTACCAGCGCGTCCGTTTCGCGGCAATAGCCCTTGCGCCCGCCCGCACGGTCGATGTGGCAATCCCGCGGACACAGCGTGCAATCCGACATCATTTCCTGGATCAATTGCTCATTCATCGTCATTCACCATTAATAGTACCACGCACGGCTGGTCCTTTTCGGGCAAAGGCCGGCCTGCCAAAATCCTTTTTCCTCATCGACATAAGATGGTCACGCACTCCACGTGATACGTCTGGGGAAACAGGTCGAAAGGTTTGACTTCTTTCAGTTCATACCCGGCGGCGATCAGGCGCTTGACGTCCCGCGCCAGCGTGGAAGGATCGCAGGATACATACGCCAGCGTGGCCGGCGCCAGCGCAACGATCGCGTCCAGCGCGGCCCGCTCCAGCCCGGCGCGCGGCGGATCAACCAGCACGACATCCGCCTTGAGGTCCAGCGCGGGCAGCACGTGCTCCGCCGCGCCAACGTACAGCTCGACGTTGTCGCAGGCATCCAGGTTGGCGGCGTAATCGTCGCAGGCTGATTCAGACAGCTCGATGCCCACGCAACGCCGGACGCGCGGCGCCATGAATGCCGAGAACAACCCCACGCCGCAATACACGTCCAGCAGCGTGGTTTCCTCCCCCAGCGGCAACCGCTCCAGCAGGTGCTGCACCATCGCCCCAGCCTGGGCGGTGTTGACCTGGAAGAACGACCCTGCCGAGACGCGGAAGGATTTCTCCAGCACTTCAAACATCAATCCATCGTCGCCGGCCAGCACCATCGCACCCGTCGGGCCCAGGTAAGCCGCCGAGAGCGGAAAATCGACGCTGAACTCGGGCATGGCTTCCCCGCTGCCTTCCAATGCCAGCAGCAGTTCGTCCCCGGCCCCGGCCCGCAGGAGGATGCGTTCCAGGCCGGGCAGCGGCTCCAGGTCGAGCAGCGGCCAGGTCTGCGAGAGGATTTCCTGAGGCAGGTGACATTCGCTGATCGGCACCACGCGGTGCGAACCGGTCTCCTGGTAGCCAGGCTTCCCCTGTTCGTCCAGGTGAAACTGGACGGTGTTGCGGTAATACCAGGCCTGCGGCGAGGGTTGAATCGGCCGCATGGGCGGGTCGCTCACCCCGGCGATGCGCACGAACTGCTCCCGGACAATATTCTCCTTGACGCGCAGTTGCGCCTCATACGGCATGTGCTGGTAATGGCAGCCGCCGCAGACACCGTAATGCGCGCAGCGCGGCGCTATGCGCTCAGGCGAGGCTCGCAGGATGGTCTTCAGGCGGCCGCGCGCATGCCCGCGCTTTTCTTCCACCAGGTCCACCAGCACGCGCTCGCCGGGCAGGACAAAGGGCACAAAAACAGCCCGGCCGTCTGCCAGCCGTCCAAATCCGTCACCGCCGTACACCATGCCGGTCATTTCAACTTCTTCTGCCATCGCCGCTCCATCCGCAATTCAATCTGACTGGATTATAACATCCGTGCATTGGACAGGATGACCGGGAGAATCACTCCCTGGGCGATTGTGAATCATCCCGCTCTAATGTATATTTAATAGATAACCCATATGTATAATATAAACAAATGGGGGATTGATCACAGATTTGATCAATCCGGGTGGACTATTGGAGGAGAGAATGAAACGGTTCCGATCGATCGTTGTTCCCGCACTCATCCTTCCTGTACTATTCACATGGGCCGCCTTGATCTACCTGCCGGTCAGCGCCGGCGCCCTGTTGCAAAGCGATGAAGACATCATCCGAGGCGCCCGCCTGTATGACAATTGGTTCGAGGAACTGGATGTGCAGCCCCCGGCCGGCGACATGCCGCTGTGGGCGTCGCAGACCACCAATTCCCGCAGCGGACCTGACACCTGGCGGTGCGTCTCCTGCCACGGGTGGGATTACCAGGGCAGGGACGGCGCATTCAGCTCTGGAAACAATTTCACCGGTTTTCCGGGCGTTTTTCCGGCTCTGGAAAACGACCCCACCCTGGCAATCGCGGGAAGCACCAATCCTGAGCATGATTTCACCGAGTGGTTGAGCAGCGCGGATATCGCTGCGCTGGCGGCCTTCATTCAAAGCGGCACCCTCGATGACAACCAATTCATCGATCTGACCTCCCGCAGAGTCCTCAACGGCAACATCGAAAACGGCCAAGCCAAATATGCAAGCGCCTGCGCCTCCTGCCACGGATCGGACGGAACGGCCATGGTCTTCCGCATGGAAGGGCAGGACGTGACCCTGGGTACGCTGGCAGTGACGGACCCGTGGCGCTTTCTGCACCGCACGCGCTTTGGCACGGCCGCCGCGCCGGACATGCCCATCGGATTATCGTTGGAGTGGACGGCCCAGGACGGCCGCGACGTGCTGCTTTTTGCACAAAGCTTTCCCTCCGGCCTCCCCTCCGGCGGTCAGACCCCCTCCCTGGGCGGCCGGGAAGAGACGCCGGTGGCACAGCCCGGTGGGCCCGCGCAGGGATTTTGGGGCGGTCTGCTGACCGCGTTGGGGGCCATGGCGACCAGCCTGGGATTTGCCATCCTGCTCGGCGTGGTGCTGGTCGGCCTGATTTTTGTCTTTGTTTGGTTTGCACGCGGCAAAAAATAACGCCATGATCGCCAGAGAGAACCTTTCCGCCAAAGAAAAAAGGAGCAACGTATGGAGAAAAAGAGACCCTGGTGGCAGCGGCCTGGCATCGTCATCACGATTGCCCTGGTGCTGCTGATCCTGCTGGGCGGCGCGGCTGGGGGCATTTACTTCACCCAGATTCCGCCTGAACAGCCGATCCAGTTTCCCCACAATTTTCACGTCGGCGTGGGCGCGCAGTGCGCCTACTGCCACACAGGCGCGGCTACCGGTCCCACCGCCGGCCTGCCCAGCCCGGAAAAGTGCTGGGGCTGCCACCAACAAGTGCAAAAACAATCTCCCGAATTGGATAAACTGGCTGCTTTTGTCAAAGCGGGCGACTCCATTCCCTGGGTTCCGGTTGCCATTCAGCCTGACCATGTCCACTTCAACCACCGCCCGCACGTGGCCGCCGGGGTAACCTGCGAAACCTGTCACGGCGATGTGGCACAAATGACCGTCGCTGAACCGCAAAGCGGCCAAAACATGGGCTGGTGCCTGGATTGCCATAAGAAAATGGCGCCTGAAAAATGGGTGCGCCTCTCTGACTGCGCCACCTGCCATTATTGATTCAGGAGATGACCTAGCATGAGCGAGAAAATATCCCGGCGCAAATTCCTGCAAATTTCCAGCCTGGGCGCTGCCGCGGCGGCGGTGCTCACCGGCTGCGGACCGGCATCGCGGTACGTTGTGCGCAAGCCGTACGCCAACATGCCCGAATACAACCAGACCGGCGTCAGCACCTATTACGCCACTACCTGCCGCGAGTGCGCGGCCGGCTGCGGGCTGATCATGCGCACCTTCGAGGGGCGCGCCATCAAGGCCGAAGGCAACCCGCAGCACCCCGTCAACCGGGGCAAGCTTTGCCAGCGCGGGTTGACCTCAGTGCAGGGTCTATACAACCCCGACCGCATTCAGACGCCACGCAAGGCGGCCGGGCGCGGCTCGGGCAACTTCATCGACATTCCCTGGGATGAAGCGCTCAGCACCGCTTCCAACCTGCTCGGCGGCGATCCGGCCGGCGTTGCCTTCCTGTTGGGATACCAGCCCGATCACCTCTACGACCTGGTCAAGGAAATCACCACCGCCATGGGCGCGCCGGCTCCGGTGCGTTACGGCGCGCTGGGCATGTTCGAAGCCCGCGCCACCCTGATCGAAGCCGCGCGCCAGACCACCGGCGCCGCCGGGCTGCCGTTCTTTGACCTGGGCAGCGCGGACGTGGTTTTCTCCTTCGGTGCGAATTTCCTCGAAACCTGGCTCTCGCCGCTGGCCTACAGCCGCGGCTACGGCAACCTGCGACAGGGCAAACTGGGCAAGCGCGGCTACCTGGTCTCCTTCGAGGCGCGCCAGTCGGTTACGTCCGGCGCGGCGGATGAATGGATCCCGGTGATCCCGGGCAGCGAAGGACTGGTGGCGAAAGCCATTGGCCGCCTGGTTGCCCAGATGGACGGCGGAACCATCCCCACCGCATTTGCCGACCTGGACCTTGCCCAGGCCGTGCAGCAATCCGGCGTCAGCGAGGAAAAGCTGCACCACCTGGCCGAATTGTTCGCCCAGGCGCAGCAGCCGCTGGCCATCCCGGGCGGCGCGGCACTGGCACACGTCAACGGACTGGCATCCGCCAAAGCCATCCTGGCGCTAAACGCACTCAAAGGCGCCGCTCCTGCCTGGCTGGCCGCGGAGGATGACAGCGCCGGCAGCCTGGCAGGCGTTCTCGCCCTGGTCAACCGCATGAAGAGCGGTGAAATTCACACCCTGTTCATTCACGGGGTCAATCCGGTCTTTGAACTGCCGGCCGCGCTTGGATTCGCGGATGCGTTGAAAAATGTCAAGGCAGTCGTCAGCTTCTCATCCTTCCCGGACGAGACCGCCATGACCAGCGATTGGATCCTGCCGGACCACACCGGGCTGGAATCCTTCGGCTACCAGCGCGTCCTGGCGGGCAGCGACCGCCCCGCGCTTTCCTCCTTACAGCCGGTGGTCGCGCCGCTCTATGATACCCGCGCCACAGCCGACGTGTTGATCGAGGCGGCCCGCGCGCGCGGTGGCGCATTGACCGCTGCGATAACCTACCAGGATGAGGTCGATTTCATCCAGCAAAAAATCCTGCCCTTGATGAACGCCGGCGGCTTTTATTCAGCGCCGGAGATCTTCACCTTCTGGTCGTCCTGGCTGCAATACGGCGGCTGGTGGAAAGCCGGCGCGGAAGCCGCACTCATCGATTTCAGCAGCGCACTGGACGAAAGCATCCCGGTGGCCGCACCCCCAGCCTTGCCGGAAGGGAAGTTGCATTTCCTGTCTTACGGCACACAAATGGGCGACGGCAGCGGCGCGAACCGCCCCTGGCTGCAGGAAACCCCCGACCCCACCACAACGGCCATGTGGAATTCCTGGATCGAAGTTCACCCGGAAACGGCCGGAAAGCTCGGCCTGCACGACGATGACGTGGTCAAAGTCAGCTCCGCCGCCGGTGAGCTGGAAGCAATTGTCTATCTCTTCCCGGCCATCCGGCCGGATACCGTCGCCATCCCCTTTGGGCAGGGCCACACCGCGCTGGGACGCTTCGCCGAGGGGCGCGGCGCCAACCCGGCCGCCGTGATGGAGCTTCTCCTCAATGAAGCCGGCGACCTGGCCTGCGGCGACCTGCAAGTCACCCTCACCCCCACCGGCAAGCGCCGCCCGTTGGCGCGCTATGAGAGCCGCGAAGGCGTTTACGGCGATCATGCCGGTTGATTTATCGTTAGCACATGCATAAGGAGCGGAACGATGGCTGAACAAGAAGCAAAAAAATGGGGGCTGGTGATCGACCTGGACCGCTGTTCGGGCTGCCAGGCCTGCGTCACCGCCTGCGCCATGGAAAACAATATTCCCTTCACCGGCGAAGATGAAGTCGCCTACGGGCGCGGCATGCACTGGATCCGCGTGCAGCGCTACTGGACGGGCGAATATCCCGAGGTCAAACCCGACCACACCCCGGCCATGTGCCAGCAATGCGGCGATGCGCCCTGCGAGCCGGTTTGCCCGGTGTTCGCCTCGGTGCACAGCGAAGAAGAGCACATCAACGTGCAAGTTTATAACCGCTGCATTGGCACGCGCTATTGCGCCAACAACTGCCCGTACATCGCGCGCACCTTCAATTGGTTTGACTATGAGATCCCCGCGCCGATGAATTACTACCTGAACCCCGACGTGACCGTCCGCCGGCGCGGCGTGATGGAAAAATGCACCTTCTGCGTGCAGCGCATCAAG